>JAILMB010000020.1 GCA_024692825.1 Lachnospiraceae bacterium
GAACGGCCAGTCTCCTTGCAAGAATGTCTGGGGAAGAAAATGCAAATGTAAATGTGGACACGCTTTAAATAGAAGAATGGCACATATGTCCAAGACTGGGGAACCGTCCTTTGTATTTCAATGTTATGATCAGCTTCATACGGGTACTCCTCGTTTTAGAAAGAAAAAGGGTCTTGATATAGAGGGCATTTGTGACAATGATACATTTATGGAATGGAAACTTGTCGTTCAAGCAGATTTTCTATTTAAGAAATTGGTATCTAATAGACAAGCAATTTATGATGATGCGATATCTATGGCTGAAGATTTACTTGATGTAAGATCAAATGGAACAAATGTTAAGGAAAAGGTTGAGAATAACATCAAACAAATTGATAAGCTAAAGAGTCAGATATCAGTACTTGTAGATATGTGCACTTTGGGAGATATTTCCAGAGAAATGTATCAAAGGAAGAAGGAAAAGATAGAAAAGCAGATATCAAATCTTGAGAGATTTAATGAAGAATGTCAGCAGGAGATGCTCGAATCGGAAAATGATATTCTTAAGCAGGAGAGAATAAAGAGCCTTACTGCGTTTATTAATATGGAAGCTTTTGATTCTAGAGCCAAGATTCCTGATAGAATAATTGATGGATTCGTAGAGCGAATCATTTATGATAAGGGAGAATTTATTTGGTATCTGAATCCGAAGGTTGGAAACGCAATATTTGAGGTAGATACAGCAGACTGGAAGAAGAAAATGTTTAAGGCTAATAAAATGGTGTATCCCAGTTTAAGCGGCACAGGCAGCTATCGCTCAGAAATAATTTTTGAGAGAAGATTGAGATTATAAAATTTTTAATAGAGGGTGTCTATAGACACTCTCTATTTTTTTGGAGTTTTCGTCAAATGGAAGAAATGGATACTTTAGTAAACATAGCGTTCGTTAATGATGTAAAAATAATGATAAAAACAACAAAAAAATTATATAAAGCTCATGGCTACATGATAATATAAACAAAAAGCAGTTTGTTTATAGAGGTATGTGTCATGAACTTTTTTTTATTTGAGAAACTATCTAATTTATTAAAGGTTGCAATTACGTTTTGTGATTTGGAAGGAAATATTCTTTATACTAGTAAGTCTGGAACAAATCCAATTAAAAATCATACTGGAGTGCGCAGTCGTTTAATCAGAATGAGTCAGTCAAAGGAATTACCTTATATATATAGAGATGATTTTTTAGTATGTTATGGTATGATTCGATACCAAGACAAGGTATGCATTCTTGGGCCAATAGCGACTAAAAAAATGACAACCGTCGATAGACATAAGTATTATCAAAAATTTGATGGAATGCAGTTCGAGGAAGTGATGATTTCATCGATGAATGAGGGAGATATATTAAATCTTGTATCAATTGTAGCGAAACTTTTTTCTAATCAGGAATATGATGATGAACAACTCTTAGCGGCGAATCAGGAGCTATTTGGTGTGAAAGACACTTCTAAAGCGGATAGAGAACAGTTTACATTTGATAGTGAAGAGGAAGATATATATAGACATACATATCAAGATGAAAGATTGCTTTTGGAAATGGTAAAAGCCGGAAATGTAAAAGCGGCATTGGAACGTACTAGAAATATGGATGGTGATATAGGAAAACTTTCCAAAAATGATTTGGAACACTGGAAAAATTTACTGGTTGTCGCATCAACTCTTTGTGCGAGAGCAGCTATTGAAGCTGGTGTGGAACCATATATAGCGTATCGTGTTAGTGGTTTTTATATCAATAAAGGCTCAAGTAGTGATGACGTGTTCAAAGTGATTACCTATAGAAATCAAGCTGTAGAAGAATTAACCCAATTGGTGAGAAATCACAACAATCAACGACATACATCAAGCTATACTATGCAATGTAAGGATTATATTAAAAAACATTATAGGGAAAAAATATATCTAGAGAATATATCATCCTCCCTAGGGATTAGTGATAGTTATCTTTCTCGATTGTTTAAACAGGAAACAGGAATCAGACTTCAGGATTATATTGTACAGATACGATTAGAACGAGCAGCAAATCTTTTGGTATATTCCAATGAACCAATATCACGAATCGCAGAATATGTAAATTTTTCTTCACAAAGCCATTTTGGAAAGCAATTTAAAGAAAAATTTGGATTTACGCCAAGAGTATATAGGGAACGAAATAAGCCTACTGAATTTATAGATTAAGAGGAAATGAATGAATGAATAATATGAATTGGATTTGGAGTAGACATTATAGTGCAGAAGATAAGGATACTCCTACGATTATGCTTTTTAGAAAAGTTGTAGAGATTAATGCAAAAGTTGAAATGGCATTAGTAAAAATATCTGCAGATACACGATATAAGCTTTATGTAAATGGAGAATTTGAACAATTTGGACCAAGTCGAGGAGATAAACAAGTATGGTTTTATGATGAGGTAAATATTACAGACAAGTTGAATGAAGGTAAGAATTGTATCGCTGTTATTGTTTTGCGCTATCCGGAGGATTATAACAAGGGAAATCATGGAATGATTCGTACGGAAACTCCAGGGTTGATGATGGATGGAGAGATTATAACAAGTGATGAAAGAATAGATATTTCTTCCGATACGGGATACAGATGTTACAAAGATACAAGAACATCTTTTATTAGAGAGGAAGAGCGATTTGCACCTCTCATAATCCATGAAAGTGTAAATGGAGATCCTTTATATCGGGCATGGAAGATGCCAGAATATGATGATAGATTTTGGGCAGAGGCATATGTTTATCCGAAAGGTATGATTCATCCAGCTATAAGTCCTGGAAATTTATACCCAAGGACCATTCCTTTTTTGTATAGAACCAAGAAAAGAATAAAAGATGTTTCATGCATAAGACGATCTATATATACCACAGAGGATTGGAAGGATTTTTTGCTTGGAAAGAAAACTTTGGTAATTCCTCCAAATACGAAAGAAATTGTAGAAATAGATGCAAAAGAAGAAATGACAGGGTTTATTCATGCGGCGTTTATAGGAGGACAAGGAGCAAAGGTAAAATTCTTGTATTCGGAAGCTTATGTACAGGATGGATTTGAAGGACCAGAACGAATCCCTGTGAAAAAAAACCGGTGTGATTCAAAAAACGGTCATCTGCTAGGATATGCTGACAACTATTATTTGTATGGATTAGGAGATGAAAAACGGAAAGAAAATTATAATCCTTTTTGGTTTCGTACATTTCGTTTTATTCAAATTCTGATAGAAACAGCAGATGAACCGCTTAGCTTTTGTGAATTCGATTATGAGGAAACAGGCTATCCTCTTGAAGTAAAAACTAAAGTATCCACATCAGATATTAAAATGGATAAGATATGGGAAATTAGTGAGCGTACTCTAAGGAGATGTATGCATGAGACTTATGAGGATTGTCCTTTTTATGAACAACTTCAATATATAATGGATACTCGTCAGCAGATTTTATATACATATGCGATTAGCGCGGATGACAGGTTGGCGAGGAAATGTATTGAGGATATGAGACGTGCTCAAAGATATGATGGTCTTTTGAATTGTAGTTATCCTAATTGCAGTACGAATGTGATACCGGGTTTTTCCATTTATTACATTCTTATGGTGTACGATCATATGATGTACTTCGGAGATAAAAAACTTGTAAAAGAATGTATGCCAGTGATTGAAGAAATCCTACAGTATTTTCATACCCATTTAGATGAAAGAGGACTTGTAGCAAATACCGGAGGGCTTCTTTTAGACAGATTCTGGTCATTTATTGATTGGGCGAAAGAATGGAATGATACAAGTGGAGTTCCTACGGCTATAAGAAAAGGGCCTATTACAATGGAAAGTCTTTTGTATGTATATGGACTACAACATGCAGCAAAGCTTAGTGAATATTTGGGAAACAATGATAGCAAAAATGAATTCTTAGATGAATCGATTAGGGTTCAGGAGGCAATTTTAAAGTATTGTACCGGCGCTAATGGGATGATTTCGGATGGACCTAAGGTGGAGGAATATAGTCAACATTGTCAGGTGTTTGCAGTTTTGACACAGACGGGAATGGAGAAAGATAGAAAAAATAATCTCTTAAGAACTATAAAAGATAAGAATTTTACCCAGTGTACGGTTGCCATGCGATTTTATCTCTTTAGAGCGCTTGAAGAAATTGATTGTTATGACTTGTCAAAAGATTATTGGAAGCCCTGGCTTACTATGATTGAAAATAACTGTACAACATGTGTGGAATCAGAAGCATATGCAAGATCGGAATGTCATGGGTGGGGAGCATTGGCTTTGTATGAGTTACCATCTGTTACCTTGGGGGTACGACCAGCAAAGCCAGGATTTGAAGAAATAGAGATATTGCCAAAGTATGGTTATATGGAATATGCCAGTGGAAAAGTAATCACTCCAAAGGGAGAGGTAACTGTTTCTTGGAATATAAGAAATGGAAAGGAAACGCTAACTTATTCTGTACCAGATGGAATCAAAGTGATTACAAAAAAAGAATAAAAAAGTCAAAATAAAAATATAAGCTTTTGAATCTTCTTGTTAGTATAAGCGCAACGAAAGTAAAGATATTAGCAAGGAGATGAGAATATGAAAGAAAGATTTTTTGGGATAGGGGAGCCTTTGACTCAGAGAGAAAAGGATACTTTTGTCCCTGCAGACAAGTATTTGGATTTGGTGAATGCTTTAGGTTGTAAGGCATATAGATCCTGGATGCATATGACAGAAATATTAGATAATCCGACCACTGTGAATGAAGAAGCAGTAAAAATGCATACAAGACTTCTTAATCGTGCAAAGGAACTGGATATTGAAGTGACTGGAATGAATCACGAATGGTTTTTGCCAAAAGGATGCAAACAGAAAAAAGGACATGCTACGCCTAAGCGTGACTTAACAAAAGACAGTCTGTATATGCAAATGCTAAATATGTTGGAACAGTCATGGGAGACAATGGCTAAGACATTTCCACAAGTAGATATTTGGGAAGTAGGAAATGAATGGAATATAAATCCCTTTCTCCATCCGGATGGATTTTTACAGTCAGATATGACGCATCCATTTACAGCAGATGAAAAAATGGACATCGCCATTGATTTAATGTATTTTTCCGCTAGGGGAATTCGTAAAGGAAATCCAAATGCATTAGTAACAAGCTTTTCACCAGCACTTTCTACGGATTGGTTGGGAGGAGATTTACCAGACTTTTTACCACCGATGTATGGGATAGCATGGACCTTGGATAAAATGTATCAAAGAATCATATCCGGAAATTTTTGGTCAAGTAATCCTGATGATTATTTTGATTTAGTGGCATGGCATCCATATCAGATGAGTACAAATCAAAAAGAAAAAGATAAGGATTTATTCCTACACATCAATGAACCTGATTATTTGTGGAAAGATTATAACGATGCAGCGTATCGAGTGATGTGTAAATATGGTGATAGTAATAAGCAGGTTATATTAACAGAAACAGGATTTACAGATTGTGGAGATGCTAAGAGAGAAGAACTTCAAGCACATTATACGAAGCGTATTAATGAGATTGCCATGGAGCTTCCATATGTTAGAACAATTTACAATTTTAGGCTTTTAACGGAGCAAGGAATGTTGAAAAAAGCTGGAATTGAAGATAATCAAATCGGAGGTTTGGCAGAAGTCTATTTTGGATTTTTTGAGGAGCCGGATTACGGGTGCAAACCAAGAGCAAAGGCTTTGGAATTGCAAAAACTAACTGGTTCCACAGCAGATTTATTTGATGTAGGTAGAAAGGTGGCAGAATGCAAACAATCGTAAATACAAAATACGGGAGAATTAAAGGATATGAACGAAGAGAAATGGTGGAATTTTTAGGAATTCCGTATGCAAAGCCTCCGATTGGCGAACTTCGTTTTAAACGGGCAGTGGAATGTGATTGTTGGGATGATGTATTTGATGCAAAAGAATATGGTTCTAAATCTATGCAACTTGAAAATGGTCAGGTGGTTGGTTCGGAGGATTGTTTGACTCTTAATATCCAGCGTCCATTAGAGGGAGATAAGCTTCCAGTATTAGTATGGATTCATGGAGGTGGCTACAATACAGGCGCAGCCTCTGATTCACTCACAGATGGACTTCCATTTGTAGAGGATGGAATCTGTTATGTGTCTATTCAATATAGATTAAATGTGTTGGGATTTTATGATTTTTCAACTTACCCAGGATGTGAAGATTTTGATAGCAACTGTGGACTTTCAGATCAGATAATGGCATTGAAGTGGATTCATGAAAATATAGAGTACTTTGGTGGAAATCCAGAAGATGTAACAATTATGGGGGAGTCTGCCGGTGCAGCCACTGTCACAAATATGCTGGCTGTTCCATCAGTGAAAGGATATTTTCAAAAGGCAATTTCCGAAAGTAGCTTGCCAAATTGTGTAATGACTCATGAAATGGCTCAGGAGAATATTAATTTATTTATGGAAGGCATGGGGATGACTGTGGCGGATTTGCCAAAACTCAAGACCATGAATCCGGAAGAATTTCAAAAGGGAAATAGTTATGTTGCTATGATGCACCAATACAAAAATCCGGGCATGTTTCTACCAGGACCTATTCAAGATGATTTGTTACCGAAAAGACCTATGGATGCCATTAAAGCTGGTAGCGCAAAGGATGTAAAGCTTTTAATCGGAACAAATCTTAATGAAGGAAATATGTTTGTTCATCCTGAAAATACAGGTTTCCCAAATTCATGGGAAATGGTAAAAGAGATGTTTGAAAAGAATAATAATTCGGATGGTAAAGCCGACATTAAAAAATACTACGAGAAGTTTGGTGAGGACTGCTTCAATAAATTTGCTACAGATTATGCATTTGAGATGCCGGCAGTAAAGCTTGCAATTCATCAGAGCAAATATAACGATGTTTATATGTATAAATTCCAGTATGTTACTAAAATGGGACGAGAATCTGGTATGGGGGCTTGCCATGCTTTTGAGTTATCCCTTGTATTTAAAGATGAGGATTTCGAATTTACTAAGGTAGTGTATGGTGACGAAGATAAGAGTGATGTTAATAAAATCGCAGACCAAATGCACAGTGATTGGGTAAGGTTTATCAAGACTGGAAATCCAGATAGGGATAACTGGAATGTCTTTACAGCTCCAAATGCTGATGTTCGTATATACGATATTGACACTAAGACAGAAAAACTGGATAGACAAGAACTCTTAGCAGTATGGAAAGATATGAGATTCTATGAAGATTAGGCAATAGAACATCAAAAATAACAAGAGAAGGATATATGGAAAAATAAATCCCGTGTATGCTTTATATAACTTAAAGAAACATAATTTTGGGAGGTAAAAAAATGTATAGTTTTGCAACAAAAACCGATAACCCCAACACAAAACTGGGTTGGAACGACCGCATAGGTTATGGTATCGGAAACTTTGGTATGGCATGGGTGAATGGTATGATGTCAGCATTCCTCATGAAGTATTTAACAGATGTATCTCTGGTAGATGCGGGAGTAGTAAGTTTTATTATTGCTATTTCAAAATTGTTTGATGGAATATCTGACTTGATCATGGGAAGAATTGTGGATAGTACACATTCAAAGATGGGAAAAGCAAGAGTTTGGTTACTTCGAATGAGCATACCTCTTGCTATATCAACGGTACTTTTATTTAGCATACCTTCTTCCATGACTGGAATGATTAAGTATGTGTATGTATTTATCATATATAATCTTGTAAATTCTGTATGTTATACAGCAATGGCAGTGCCATACAATGCATTGGTGTCTTTATCTACGACGGATACCTATGAACATGGAATGCTTGGAAATATCGCAATGATTTTTCAGACGATTGCAAATATTTGTATGAATACATTTTTCATGGTAATGGTTGTGAAGTTTGCTGGTGTGGCAGAACCATATATGACAGGTGCGCAAAGAGGATGGACATTAGCTTCAGCAGTAGTTGGCGTTATTATAGTTTTGTCTGCATTAGTTTGCGTATTCGGAACAAAAGAAAGAACTGTAAAGGATGAGAACAATGATCAAAAAAAGGAGATTATTCCCACAAAAGATGCTTTAAAATCATTGTTTTCTAATAAGTATTGGTTGCTTATGATTCTTGGAATGTTTGTTATTTTCTTTATTATTGTTTTGTATTCGGCAGGAGCTATTTATTACTGCGCAGATGTTTTGGGAGACTATGCTTTATATACTCCTGTAAATAACGCACTTTCTATTGCTCAGTTTGCCATCATGTTTGTAACACCGATAATTATGAAGAAGTTTGGTAAGCATAAAACTTATATGCTAGGTTTGATTGCAACATGCTTGGGATTTTTAGGAACAGGCCTCGCAGGAGCAAATCTTTCTTTACTGATCGTATTTAATGTAATAAAGGGTATTGGACTTGGTGCAGCTGGTGGAATGGCAATTGGAATGGTTGCAGATACACTAGAATATGGACAGTGGAAAGATGGAATTAAACCGGTAGGAATGGGAAATGCAGCAATTTCTGCAGCACAGAAATTGGGCCTAGGATTAGGACAGGTAGCTCTTGGTGCAATTCTCTCCTTTGGTGGATATGATGGAGGTGTGTCTGTTCAAAGTGAATCTGCTAAGGCAGCAATTACATTTTTGTATAACTGGTTACCAGCAGCTATGATTGCAGTTACTTTTGTAATTATGCTTTTCTATACTTTGGATAAGGAAATGCCAAATATTCATAAAGAGTTAGAGCAAAGAGACAATTAATAAATTGAATTTAATCCCCTTTATGCTATCATCATTAGTATAAAGGGGATATTTTTATGGAAATAAAAGATAGTAACTCCATCATGGAGTGCTATGAAACAAGAAGTATAATCAAGGCTGCAAAGTCTTTATATATAACGCCCCAGGGACTTGGAAAGATCTTGGATAGATTGGAGCAGGAAGCGAAGGTAAAACTTTTTGAAAGAACCAAGCAGGGACTGATTCCCACAGAAGCGGGAGTGTTTTTTTACGA
>JAILMB010000055.1 GCA_024692825.1 Lachnospiraceae bacterium
CCAGATTCGCTCTTATGTTATGCAGCCATATACTATGGTAAAGGATTTACGTACTGGAGAAGAGACAGGAAATGTAGATGCAGTAATGGACGGTGCCCTAGATCCATTTATGAATGCCTATTTAAAATGGATGTCCCTTGGTTGCCCGGCGCGAAATACCCAGGATGCAGATTAACGCATGTTGTTTGCGTGAAAGGTATATTGGCAAAAGAAAAAGAATACGATAGAAAAGATCTTTGAGAAGAATGAGGTGATACCTCGAACTCGAAGATCTTTTTTTATTCCCTTATGCATTTACAGAAGATTTACCAAAGAAAAGATAATGGTAGGAGTAGGAGTCTATAGTTTTTATAACTGATGAATAGGAGCTTTGGAATGATACATGTATTGGTAGTAGAAGATGATAGAGAGTTGAATCATGCCGTGTGCAGACATCTTGGAATGAATGGTTATGAAGTAGTTGGCACTTGTTCTGCAAAAGAAGGACTGGATATTTTATATAGTACGAAAATAGATATTATTCTTACGGACGTTATGATGCCTGTTATGGACGGATTTGATTTTATCGAACAGGTGAGAAAAGTGGATACGGATATTCCGGTTATATTTATGACCGCCTTAGATGATATGAGTGCAAAGCGAAAGGGATATCAAATCGGAATTGATGATTATATGACAAAACCCATTGTGCTGGATGAATTGGTACTTCGAATAGAAGCACTTTTGAGGAGAGCAAAGATTGCAAGCGCGAAGAAATTAGAAATAGGAAATCTTATATTAGATGAAGAGGAAATGTGTGGGTATTTAGATGGGGAAGAAGTGGCGTTTACAATTCGTGAATTTCGCATCCTATACAAACTCTTATCAAATCCGAAACATACCTTTACAAGAAGCCAGTTAATGGATGAGTATATGGGAATTGAAAACGAGAGTGGGCTTCGAACAGTGGATGTTCACATCACAAATATTCGATCGAAATTAGCAGATTGTGATTCCATTGAAATTCAAACCGTACGAGGTATGGGATATAAGGCGGTGATTCTATCATGAAAATGACAAAACAATGGATGATAGTTATGGGTGTGCTAAATGTAATTAGCGGATCTTGCGTTTTGATTTTTTTGAAATTCATGAAGCTTAGCGATGTTACAAAAAACACAGATTTTTTATACGGTATGGTTACTTTAGCCTGCTATTTATTTGTAATTAGCATGTTGATCAAATGGGCCATCGATTGGTACAGACAAAAGAAGATGGAAGAACCTATCCAGCAGCTTAGAAACGGAGCAAGAGAGGTGGCTTTGGGAAACTATGAGGTTAAGCTGGAACGAAAAGAGTTTTTGAATGTGGATGAGAAAGATGACTTTCATCAGTTGTTCGAAGACTTTAATCTTATGGTAAAAGAGTTGGCTAGTACAGAAATGTTAAAGAAGGACTTTGTTTCAAATGTGTCCCACGAATTAAAGACACCACTTTCCGTAATATCCAGCTATGCAACCATTATACAAAGTGATGGAATTACAGAAGATGAGCGTAAAGAGTATGCGGAAAAAATTGGAAATGCAGCAGAAAAGTTATCTGTATTAGTAACGAATATTCTAGAACTGAATCGTTTGGATAATCAAAAAATAAATCCCTGCCGTGAAAGCTATAATCTTAGTGAACAACTAAGCAGGTGTGCGTTGGGGTTCGAACAAATCTGGGAAGAGAAGGATATCAGTGTTTCTGTGGATTTTGATCAAAACATTATTTTGCACAGTGACGAAAAACTGCTGGATATTGTGTGGAACAACTTAATCTCTAACGCTTTGAAGTTTACTCCAGAAGGAGGCTGGATACAAATTAGTGCAAAAATAAAAGAACCTAACATTGTGGTTACAGTGGAAGATTCTGGTTGTGGTATGACATCTGAAGTAAAGGAGCATATTTTTGAGCGTTTTTACCAGGGGGATGTTTCAAGAGGAACAGAGGGTAATGGCTTAGGGCTTGCTCTTGTCAGACATATTCTTTATTTATTGGAGGGAGATATATCGGTAGAAAGTGAATTAGGGAAGGGAACAACCTTTGAGGTTTCATTTATTTACTTACCTTAACAATATCTTAACAAAAACCGCATAAAACCTTAATGATGCTTCCGTAGAATAACACTATCATTTATTTATGGAGGTGATTGTTATGAGCGCTAGTGAAAAATTACAAAAGATGGCAGACAGCATAACAGACTTTAATGTGGACTTGGCAGTAAAGACAGCAGAGTTTAACTACGAAGGTGCAAAAAAAGGATTTGAAAAAGCAGAGAGGGCCCATTTCAAAACCGTTGAAAAAGTCCTTGATAAAGTAAATGAGTTAGATGAAAGAAAGTCGGGTGAGGATCATGAAGAAGAATAAAAGAATATCATTAGCCGTATGCCTTTTCGCTGTTTGTACCTTCCTATCAGTTGGATGTGGAAAAGAAGAGGCAAAGACTACATTGAATGGAACCTATACAGCAGGAACGAGTATCGGATCAACTACTTATACCTTTACAGAAGATGAAAATGTGGTATATGAATATTCCGTTGGTGGACAGACTTTAGTGGCAGTGACAGGAACCTATACCATTAATGACGATGGTGAAGTCATTACTATGGTATTCCCAAAGGAGGAAATCGCAGATGTGCCTGTTGGAGTGGACGTAGGCGGAACCTTTGCTTTAGTAGTGGATGAAGAAGAGGAATATGTTACATTAAACGGAATCTTATTCAGTAAAGCATAATAAGAGAACTTAATATTAAGCATGGATGACATGAAAAATATCCCCCTAAGGTAGAACTGGTAATAGAGCTGGATTCTACTCTAGGGGGATTTTTAGGTTTCAAAGAAAAAAATGTAATTTGTCCTTGCGTGCAGTACTTTAATGTGGTACAGTATTCCGAGTGAGGACAAATGTATTTCACAGAAAGACAGATGATATGGCAGAAGAAAGTACTTATTATGTATTAAAAGAAAAAGCTGTGCCGGAAGTACTGCTCAAGGTAGTAAAGGCGAAACGGCTCATAGATTCTGGTAAATGCCAGTCTGTAGCTGAGGCTACAGAGGCAGTTGGAATTAGTCGAAGCTCTTTTTATAAGTATAAGGAAGACATTTTTCCCTTTCATGATAATGCCAAAGGAAAAACGATTAATATGGTGATTCAGTTAGAGGATGAGCCGGGACTTTTGTCGGTGGTGTTGAAAAATGTAGCAGACTTTGCTGCGAATATTTTGACCATTCATCAGAGTATTCCGATTAATGGAATAGCATCCTTGACTTTAAGCGTGGAAGTACTACCTGAAACAGGAGATGTTTCAAAGATGATTTCTAACATGGAAAGTATTTCCGGCATTCACTATGTACAAATTTTATCTAGGGAGTAAAGACAGATGAAAGTAGCAGTTATGGGTTACGGAACAATTGGTTCCGGCGTAGTAGAAATTTTAAATGTAAACAAAGACGTTGTAGCAAAACGTGCAGGAGAACCATTAGAGGTAAAAAAAGTCCTTGATCTTCGCGACTTCTCCGGTGATCCGGTTGAAAAGCTAATCGTTCACGACTATATGGATATTGTGAATGACGATGAAATCTCATTAGTTGTGGAAGCAATGGGTGGTGTAGAACCTGCCTATACGTTTGTAAAAGCAATGCTTGAAGCTGGAAAACATGTAACTACTTCTAATAAAGCATTGGTAGCAGACAAAGGAGCAGAGCTGATTCGTATCGCTAGAGAGCATGGAGTAAACTTTATGTTTGAAGCTTCTGTTGGTGGTGGTATTCCAATTATTCGACCACTTCTTTCTTGCCTGACAGGTGATGTGATTGAAGAGATTACCGGTATTGTAAATGGAACTACCAATTACATGATGACAAAGATGACTACAGATGGCAGCGAATATGAAGATGTATTAAAAGAAGCTCAGGCTTTAGGATATGCTGAAAAAGATCCGACTGCAGATGTAGAAGGATACGATGCATGTCGAAAGATTGCAATTCTTACATCTTTGGTTTGCGGACAGCAGGTAGATTACAACGATATTCCTACAGAAGGAATTTCCCATATTACAGCAACAGATATTAAGTATGCAAATAAGATGGGACGAGCAATTAAACTATTGGCTCGCTCAGAAAAGGTTGGAGAAACTTATTCCGCTAGAGTAGCACCTTATTTGTTACCAAAGGATCATCCACTTTATAACGTAAACGATGTATTTAATGCAATTTTCGTTCACGGAAACATGCTGGGGGACGGAATGTTCTATGGTTCAGGAGCTGGAAAGCTTCCTACAGCAAGTGCTGTAGTAGGTGATTTAGTGGCTATGGCGAAGCATGTTGATAAAAATATTTTCCTTGAGTGGAAGGAAGAAAAGTTAGAACTTGCAAATCCTTCTCAGCAGAACTTTAAGTTCTTTGTTCGTACAAAGGCATCTGCCCAAGAGGTTGAAAAAGTATTTCATAAAGTAGAATTCGTTGACGCAGGTGTTTCCGGAGAAGTTGGATTTGTTACCTGCGAAATGACTCAGAAGGCATATGATGATAAATCAAAGGAACTTTCTGATGTCGTTCAGATGATTCGTTTTGCATAAAATTTTTAATACCAGATAAACAGGAGGAAACTATGTTAATCGTCAAGAAATTCGGCGGAAGCTCTGTTGCTAACAAAGAGCGCATTTTCAATGTAGCTAATCGTGTAGCAGAAGAGTACAGAAAAGGAAATCAGGTAGTAGTTGTTCTTTCCGCAATGGGAGATACTACCGATGAGCTTTTGGAAAAAGCATATGACATTAATCCAAATGCACCGAAAAGAGAAATGGATATGTTACTTGCATGTGGTGAACAGACATCAGTTGCTCTTATGGCAATGGCTCTTTCATCTATGTCAGTACCGGCAATCTCTTTGAATGCATTCCAGGTTGCAATGCATACAACTTCAAAGTATTCCAATGCTCGTTTTAAGAGAATTGATTCGGAAAGAATCACAAATGAATTAGAGGCAGGAAAGGTTGTAATCGTAACTGGATTCCAGGGAATTAATAAGTATGATGATGTTACAACATTAGGCCGAGGTGGTTCTGATACAACAGCCGTTGCTCTTGCAGCAGCTCTTCGTGCAGACTCTTGTGAGATTTATACCGATGTAGAAGGTGTTTACACCGCAGATCCTCGTGTGGTTCCTAAGGCACGTAAGATGAAAGAAATTTCTTATGATGAAATGTTGGAACTTGCTACACTTGGAGCAAAGGTACTTCATAATCGTTCCGTAGAATTAGCTAAGAAATATGGCGTACAGTTGGTGGTACGTTCAAGTTTAAATACCGCAGAAGGTACAACAGTAAAGGAGGTAGCATCAGTGGAAAGTATGCTCGTTAGCGGAGTTGCAGTAGATAAGGATGCAGCACGTATTGCTATTATT
>JAILMB010000089.1 GCA_024692825.1 Lachnospiraceae bacterium
CGTCAAAAACTTCAAGATGAGTCTTCATTCTTCGGGGCTATGGACGGTGCTACGAAGTACGTAAAAGGAGATGCAACCGCCGGTCTTATTATCACCTTTGTAAACCTATTAGGTGGAACCATTATGGGAGTGACCCGTCAGGGAATGAACGCCATGGATGCGTTAAACCAATATGGTATTCTAACCATCGGTGATGGACTATCTTCTCAGATTCCATCCTTAGCCATTTCTTTGGCAACAGGTATTTTGATTACTAAAGGGGCGAAGAGTGCAGATTTTTCCGGAACTCTTATCAAACAGCTTTTTGGTTTACCAAAGGTTATGTTTATTGTTGGAGCTGTTATGATTTTCTTAGGAATCACAACACCTCTAAACGATTTGTTATTCCTTCTCTTTGGTGGAATGCTAATTCTCGTAGGTTACAATATGCAAAAAACCATTGGAGAAGAAACCATCGAACAGGAAGTTCAAGAAGAAGAGGAAGCAGCAGAGGAGATTCGACGGCCGGAGAATGTGGTATCCCTGCTTTCAGTTGATCCTATAGAACTGGAATTTGGATACGGAATCATTCCTCTTGCAGACGTAAATCAAGGCGGGGATTTGCTCGACCGTGTTGTTATGATTCGACGGCAAATTGCCCTTGAACTTGGAACAGTGGTTCCAATCATTCGTTTGCGAGATAACATTCAGTTAAATCCAAACCAATACATCATTAAAATCAAAGGTATTCAGGTCACAGAGGGTGACATTATGTTTGATCACTACATGGCCATGAATCCAGGATATGTTGAAGAGGAGATTACAGGTATTGAAACCTTTGAGCCATCCTTCCATTTGCCTGCCCTTTGGATTTCCGAATCCCAAAGAGAAAGAGCAGAGAGTTTAGGCTATACTGTAGTCGATCCTCCATCTATTATAGCGACACACTTAACAGAGGTCATTCGAAGTCATATTGCAGAACTTTTAACTCGTCAGGATGTTCGAAATTTAGTAGACAATTTAAAAGAAACAAATCCTGTTTTGGTAGACGAACTGATTCCTTCTCTACTTGGTTTAGGAGAAGTTCAAAAGATATTGCAAAACCTGTTAAAAGAAGGTATTTCCATACGAGATTTACTATCCATTTTTGAAATTCTTGCAGACCGTGCCTCTACAACAAGAGATACGGATGTATTGACTGAATATGTTCGTCAGGGATTAAAACGTGCAATATCCGGAAGATACTTTGCTCCAAACGAGGAAAACTTTGTAATTACCGTTGATCCAAAGGTTGAACAGGAGATTATGTCTTCCATTAAACAAACAGAACAAGGCGCATATTTAACCCTTGATCCTCAAAGAGTTCGAGCCATTATGGATAACTGTGGCGAGCAGATGAAAAAAATGGAAGATCAGGGACGAACCCCAATTATTGTTTGTTCCCCTATCGTTCGAATGTATTTCAAGAAATTAGCTGACGATTACTTTGATGATTTAATCGTAGTATCTTATAATGAAGTTGAGTCAAATGTGGAACTAAAATCAGTAGGAATGGTAACGGCATAAGATGACAATCAAGAAATTTACAGGAAAAACAAAAGAAGAAGCAATCGCTGCAGCAAAAGCTGAACTTGGAAATCAAGTGGTGATTATGAATATCAAAGAGCAAAAACAAAGTGGATTCTTTGGTATGTTTAAAGCACCCGTATATGAAGTGACAGCTGCAATTGAAGAAAATGAAACCAGTTTTTCAGCTAAAATCCAGGAGCAAAAACCGGTTACAACAGGAAATCACTTTGAAGCAGTGGCAGATGAATCTATTTCCATTGCACCTGAAGTAAAAAAAGAAGCTTCCCCGGTTTCATCCAATGTAAATGAACAGGATTTAAAAAGTGCATTTCGAGAAATTAGTGAAATGGTGGAAAAGAGCGAAAAGGAATCTGCCATTGATACCTATGCAAAGCCTGCTTCTAAGCCTAAGGCTCCTAGACCTGAACCAAAACCAATAGAGCCCGAAAAGCCATTTGTACCATTTACAGCCATGGCTCAGCCAAGTCAACAATCACCATCTATGAATAATACAGAGCAGTTAAACTTCTTAAAAATGCTCTACAATATATTAATGGATAACGAAGTTGACGAGCGCTATGTAAATCAGATTTTAGATGATTTAAATAACGTCATTTCTTCCGGAAGCAGTCTTGACTATTTGATTTCAAATGTATATCAGAAACTGGTATTAAAATTTGGAAAACCAAGTGTGATTTCTCTTTCTGAGAATAAACCAAAGATTGTCTTTGTCATTGGTCCTACCGGTGTAGGAAAAACAACTACAATCGCAAAGATTGCCTCTAAGTTTAAAATCGAGCAGAAGAAGAATGTTGCATTTATTACAACAGATACCTATCGAATTGCTGCAACAGACCAGTTAAACGTTTACGCAGGCATTTTGTCTTCTCCTGTATCCATTGTTTACGATGTAAATGATTTCAATGCTGAAATTGAAAAATTCAAGGATATGGACTTAGTTCTAGTAGATACTGCCGGTTTTTCCCATAAAAACCAGGTACAAAAAGAGGATTTAAAGAAGCTCTTATCTATGGTATCTGATGAATACGAAAAAGAAATCTATCTCGTTCTTTCAGCAACAACCAAATACCACGATTTAAAAGAGATTGTGGATACCTATAAGACCTTTACAGACTTTAAAATTATCTTTACCAAATTAGACGAAACAGGAGCCTACGGAAATATTTTGAACATGAAGCTCTATACCCAATCCGATCTTTCCTATGTCACAACAGGTCAAACTGTTCCTGATGACATTGAAATCATTGATTCTCAAAAAATTGTTAAACAACTTTTGGGAGGTCAATAAATGGATCAAGCACAAGCTCTTCGAAATGTTGTAAAAGCACAAAATGTAAATATGGCAGAAGAGGCAAAGGTTTTTACCATCACTTCCGGCAAAGGAGGAGTAGGTAAATCCAACACCGCTGTGAACCTTGCCTTACAATTCCGAAAACTCGGAAAACGTGTTATAATTTTAGATGCAGATTTTGGTACCGCAAACGTTGAAGTTATGTTTGGTACAATTCCTAAACACAATCTCTCGGATTTTGTGTTTGGTGACTTGGATTTGTCCGATATAATTACTGAAGGACCGGAAGGAATTGGCTTTATTTCAGGCGGTTCTGGTATTCTGCAGTTAAATAACCTAAACAAGGATCAATTAAATGGTGTAATTTATGGTTTATCTGAATTGAACAATTATTGTGACATTCTTTTAATTGATACTGGAGCAGGAGTTTCAGATTCTGTACTTGAGTTTGTTCTTTCAAGCCCTGATGTATTATTGATTACCACTCCTGAACCTAGCTCTATTACTGATGCCTATTCTTTGGTAAAATCAGTATATAAAAGCAAATCCTTTACGGTAGGACACCCTAATATTCATATTGTTTCCAACAAAGTTACCTCAGATGATGAAGGTGAAGCTGTATACATTAAGCTGAATTCTGTTGTAAAAAAATTTTTAAATGGAAATCTTAACTATCTTGGAAACATTCCTTATGATACAATATTAGAAACAGCAGTACGTAATCAACAAATCGTATCGCTTTCTTCGCCTACATCAAAGTCCGCCAGAGCGTATTTTGAATTGGCAAATAAGTTGTTAGGAAATAGCATTCCATCTTCTGGAAATTCTGGATTGTTCCGCTTTTTTAACAGCTTTATCAAAAAATAGGAGTAAGAAATGGTTTATAAAGAGATTAAACCTGGACTTAAAGTAAATATTAGATTTCTGCAAGAAGCGAATCGCCAAACCAATAAAGGCGAAGATGCTCAAGTTTTTGTAAGCCGAATATTTGATATTACAAAAGACGGCTTTTTAGAATTAGATATGCCTACTAGAGGCGGCAAATTACTTTTATTACCAGTTAATGTTCGGTATGAATTTGTCTTCATTTCTGAAACAGGAATGTACAAAGCAGAAGGAACCATTACCGAACGCTTCAAGCGAAAGAATTTTTTCTTAATAAAGGCACAGTTATTAACGAAATTAGAACGATTCCAACGTCGTGAATACTACCGCTTGAATTGTCTTATGCCTCTAACCTTCCAAGGCTTAAGTGACGAAGTCGAAGGATTGGATAGCGCCACTGAGATATTTAAGATATTAGATTCAAATGACGCTGAAGTTAATCATCCCATAATTCGTGGAATGATTGTAGATATAAGTGGAGGCGGTTTAAGAGCTGTTTCCGAGGAAAAAATAGAACCTGTAAACTATTGCTATTTAAGTTTTTTTATAGAAGTTCGTGGCGAACAGCAACGAGTGGAGTTAGTAGCAAAGTTAATTGCGGTTCAAAAAGTAGAAGAATCCAAAAATTATCAGTATCGATTTAAATTTATATTTAATGATACAAAGACACAAGAGACGATTATTCGTTTCATTTTTGAAGAAGAACGAAAGATTCGAAAGAAAGAACAGGGGTAGAGATGTATCGAGTTTTAGTTGTGGATGACTCTGCACTCATGAGAAAGCTCATGTGTGATATAATCAATTCCATACAAGGGTTCGAAGTTGTTGATATTTGTTCTGATGGGCAGAGTG
>JAILMB010000091.1 GCA_024692825.1 Lachnospiraceae bacterium
TTTACCTCATCTAGTCGAATGGCTGTAAGGCCTAAGCCCGTAAACGGCTTAGACCAACATCCATACGACGGATATTCGGAACGCTTCGCGGTGTCATCTCAGAAATTCATTTAATGCATCCATACCCTTTGCTATTAATACGGATTAGTAAATAGATAAGGAATGTAGTTGTATGAGTAAAGAGTTTGAGATGGCGAAGGTTGCTAGCCAGGAGGAATTGCAGCCAGGGATTTTTAGTATGTGGCTTTCGTGCGAAGCTGCAAAGAGTGCAGTGCCTGGGCAGTTTTTGAATGTATATACGAAGAACAAAGAAAAGAGACTTCCTCGCCCGATTTCTATTTGTGAAATCGACAAGGAAGATGGCAAACTTCGTTTGGTGTATCGTGTCACAAAAGAAGGCAGTGGTACAGAGGAGTTTTCTTCTTATAAAGAGGGAGATGAGGTTCGTATTTTAGGACCTTTGGGAAATGGATTCCCAGTGGAAGAGTTTGCTGGAAAAAATGTAATTTTAATGGGCGGTGGAATTGGCATTCCTCCTATGCTTGGAATTGCAAGCTGCTTTGGAGAAAAGGCCACGGCTGTTTTAGGATATCGTGACAAGAACACCTTTTTGACAAAGGATTTTGAAGAAAAGGGTGCTACACTTTGCCTTGCATCTGATGACGGAAGCATTGGAGTCCATGGAAATGTCATTGATGCTATAAAGGAGAACAAGGTAGAGGGAAATGTGATTTTTGCATGTGGACCTACACCGATGCTTCGTGGCATCAAAGCTTATGCAAAAGAAGCTGGCATTACCTGCTATATTTCTTTGGAAGAGCGCATGGCCTGTGGAATTGGAGCTTGCCTTGGCTGCGTTTGTCAGTCAAAGGATGAAGATCATCATTCAAAGGTGCATAATAAGCGCGTCTGCAAAGATGGACCTGTATTTTTGGCTGAGGAGGTGGAATTGTAATGGCATCATTAAGTGTAAATTTTGCAGGAGTAGAATTTCAAAATCCCATTACGACTGCATCTGGTACCTTCGGAAGCGGAATGGAATATGGAGAGTTTGTAGATTTAAGTAAGCTTGGAGCTGTTACTACAAAAGGTGTAGCCGACCACCCATGGCCTGGAAATCCAACACCTAGAGTGGCAGAAGTAAAGGGTGGTATGTTAAATGCCATTGGACTTCAAAACCCTGGAATTGAAACCTTCATTGAAAGAGATCTTCCTTTTTTACATGAGAAAAATGCAAAAATCATCGTGAATGTATGCGGACATTCAGAAGAGGAATACTTAAATGTAGTTCGTCGCCTGGCAACAGAAGATGTTGATTTGTTAGAAATCAATATTTCCTGTCCAAATGTAAAAGAGGGCGGTATTTCCTTTGGTACAAATCCAAAGGGAGTAGAAGAAATCACAAAGGCCATTAAGAAAGAAGCAGCTCAGCCGGTTGTTATGAAACTTAGTCCCAATGTGACATCCATTACAGAGATTGCAAAGGCAGCTGAGGCTGGCGGAGCAGATGGAGTTTCATTGATTAATACCATTACAGGAATGAAGATTGATATTGATCGTCAATCCTTTGTGTTGGCAAATAAGACTGGTGGCATGAGTGGCCCTGCAGTTCATCCGGTTGCAGTTCGTATGGTATATGAAGTGGCAAACGCAATTTCACTTCCAATTATCGGAATGGGTGGAGTAGAAACCGCAGAAGATGCAATTGAAATGCTCTTAGCCGGAGCAACAATGGTTTCTGTTGGAACAGCAAACTTCTACAATCCTTATGCTACAGAAGAAGTAATCGAAGGGTTAGAAAATTACCTGAATAGAAAAAATATCCAAGATGTAAATCAGATCATTGGAGTAGTGAAGTAATTTCCTGGAATATAGATTTCAAATGTAAGATTATGGTATAATATTTGGCGTATTTTGGCGAAATAAAGGAGATTTTTAATGGAAAGCTATAAAGAAGAGTTTATACATTTTATGATTGATTGTGACGTATTAAAGTTCGGAGATTTTGTTACAAAGAGTGGAAGAAATACTCCATTTTTCATTAACACAGGATTCTATCGTACCGGTTCACAGTTAAAAAGATTAGGTGAGTATTACGCTCGTGCCATCAAAGATACTTTTGGTACGGACTTTGATGTATTATTTGGACCAGCTTATAAGGGAATTCCCCTTTCTGTAACAACTTCTGTTGCATTGTCAGATTTGTATGATACCGATGTACGTTACTGTGCAGATCGTAAGGAAGCAAAGGATCACGGCGAAGGTGGAAAGCTTTTAGGCGGACCTATTTCAGATGGTGATAAGGTAGTGATTATCGAGGATGTTACTACAGCTGGAACTTCTATTAAAGAGAATTATCCTGTAATCAAAGCGCAGGGTGATGTAGATATTTTGGGCCTTGTTGTTTCTGTTGACCGTATGGAAAGAGGTCAGGGAGAAAAGGCTGCTTTAGATGAGATTAGTGAAGTGTATAACATGAAGACTACTGCAATTGTTACTATGGCAGAAGTAGTTGAGTGCTTATATAACAAACCATATAATGGAAAGATTTATATTGACGATGAATTAAAGAAAGCGATTGACGCATATTACGATCTTTATGGTGCAAAATAGATGAAACGTTCAAAGATGGCTGTAAAAATCATATTGTTTGTGGTTTACATTGTTGCCTTGGCGTATTTGTTGTTCGCTGCAGAATCCTTTGGGCGAACAGGTGGATATGCCGGGGTAAATCTTGTGCCTTTTGCAGAGATTCGAAGATATCTGACCAACATTTCAAAAATTGGACTTCCACTTGTGATGATTAATCTTCTGGGAAATGTGGTGCTTTTTGTGCCCTTTGGCTATGCCCTTCCGTCTTTGTTTGGCGCAGGAAAAAGCAGACCTATTGCCTATGTAACGATTTGCATGTTTTTTAGTATTATGATTGAACTGATGCAGTTTGTTACCAATGCAGGATGCTGCGATGTAGATGATGTAATCTTAAATACCCTAGGTGGTTTATGCGGTTATTTATCTTATGAATTTTTACATAGAAAAGGGAGAAGAAGTCGGTGAACGCGAGAAGACGAAGAAGATTTGAAGCGAAAAGACCAAGATCCCAGGAAGCTATGATTACAGCTGCTGTTGGCGGTGCTCTTTTAATTCTCTATGGGGTACTTTTGGCACTGAGTATTTCGGGCTCAAATAATGCAGCGCGGTGGATGGCTGGTGTTGGTGTCTTTTCTATGATTGGAGCAGCGATTGCTCTGGGAAAAAGTATTGCTCCATTTCGAGATCAGGGATTTGATACCTTAAATCGTTGGTTGGGAATGTTGTTACCTTTAATAGCACTTTTAGTATGGATCTGGACATATCTAATAGGAATCATTGCAGGCTAGATAATTAGCCTAAAATAATTAGTTGGAATATTTTTAGTTAGGAAGAGAGTATTTTAATTTATGGAAGAACGTTTTTTACTTGTTAGAGAACGCATTTTAGAAATTGGAAAAGAGAATACGTTACCAAAAGAGTATAGTGAGTATTTTTCTCATGTGGCTGAATTTTTAGGTAAGGTATTTGATTATAAGGATGAACTTGAAAAAGGAATGTTGCCAAGAGAAAAAGCAGAGGTAATATTCAAAGACTTATACAAGGATACAGAAGCAGGAGTGTATGAAGAATCATATTTGGCCCCTGCTTTTGCTGCGAATAGACTAGGGCTTGAACAAGGTCAGTTTTTATCTGCATTGTATGCGGCACTTCGTTCTACGATTCTTTGGGTGGCAGAGAAAAAATCAGAATTTTTAACCGTGTATTGTGAGCTCTTCGTTCAGATTTATGGATGCTATGTAGCAGAGTGTGAGGGAGAAGCTCAGTATGAGTATGCCCTAAAAGAAGCAAAGGATGTTTACTACTATTTCTGGCATGATTATGCAGAGATTTTTGTTCGTGATAATGTACGTGCTCAGGTATTAGAAGGGGAAGGAATCTTTTATGATATCGTTATGAATTCTGACCTTTCTGATTTGTCATATTTATACCGCTATGGAAAAAATATCGGTAAAAATGAGATTGAAATGGCAGAGTATTTAAACAAACTTCCAGAAGAAGATATCTGTTCTATGGCAAAGACTTTCACAGAAGGATATCGCATTGGATTTGAAAATACGAGAAAAGATATCTCCATTAAATCTGCAGCAGGTATTCGTTATCCAATCGGTATGGAGCGTGTGGTTCGTCAGGCAGTTT
>JAILMB010000108.1 GCA_024692825.1 Lachnospiraceae bacterium
GCCCTTTCCTGCCGCATCCCATCCTTCATAAGCAATAATCACTGGAATTTTCTTTCTATATATCTTATTGTGAAGTTTTGATAATTCCTTTTGTAATTTCTTTAGTTTCTTCTTATACTCTTCATCACTAAGTTCTTTCCCTTCCAGTTTTATCTTGGAAAGCTTTGGCACCTTTTGCATTTCATAAGTATTCTTTTGGATTTTTGCAATCCATGGTTTTTTAATGGCTGCATCTATACTCGAAATAATGGCATTGGCAATAATCGCCTCTACCTGTTCTTTATCATCTGCCTTAATTCTATGCCATGGACATGCTAAAGAATCCGTTCTTTCCAGATAATCCTCATATACCTTCTTACATTTTTTATAGTTCCTGTTTTGCCAGGCGTCTTTTTCATTTACACGCCACTTTGTATTCTTATTCGAAAGTAATCCTTCTATTCTCTTTTTTTGTTCCTTCTCTGAAACCTCCAGGAAAAACTTTACTACCAAATACCCATTATCCCTAAGCTGTCTCTCATAGTTGATAATTGATTCAACTCTCTTATCATACTCTTTTTTTCGAATATCTCCTCTCATATAAGCGTAAGTTACCTCATCCATAACTCCACCATCAAAAAAGGAGAACTGTCCCTTCATTGGCATACGAATGGCATGACGATATAAGAAGGGATAGCGTTTCTCTTCTTCTGTAATAACATCCATATTGTATACTCTGAAAAATCTGGGATCCATGAATTTGATGATACTGCCAATGGCAGAACCTTTTCCTGACGCGCTCCACCCCTCCAGGATAACAATAACAGGTAGCCCCTCATTTTTTATTATCTGCTGCCTTGCTGCTAATTCGTTGCGATAGATTTCTTTTTCCTGCGATTTACTCATATGCCATCCCCCTTTGCATAGTCACATCACATTTTTTTCATTATACCACGAATTCCTATTTACAAAAACATTCCCTATTATTCAAAAATAGAAGGTAAAAGTGAACATTTTGAAATCAAAAATTCTCATTCTTATTTTATAACATATCTATAAAAACTGCGAATGCTATAATACACCTAGCAAAGCTTATACTTTGAAAAAGTATTTTATTATGGGAGGTTATCATGAGTAAGATTGTTACTTTTGGAGAAATAATGTTAAGACTATCGCCACCGGAGCACGAACGTTTCCGCCAGGCAACAAAACTGGATATGCACTACGGTGGAGGAGAAGCAAACATCGCCCTTTCTCTTGCTATGTTTGGACATGATGCAAGCTTTGTAACAAAACTTCCAAAGAATGAACTTGGAGATGGTGCCATTCAATCCCTTCGTCAATACGGCGTGGATTGTAGCCATATTATTCGTGGAGGAGACAGACTCGGACTATATTTCCTAGAAAATGGTGTTTCCATTCGTCCTTCCAGAGTCATCTACGATCGCTCACATTCTGCTATCGCTGATGCTTCTGTGGATGAGTTTGATTTTGCAAGTGCACTTAAAGACGCCCACCTGTTACATATTTCCGGAATTACACCAGCCATTAGTCACAATGGTGGAGAACTGGCTGTAAAAATTGTAGAAACTGCAAAGGCTATGGAAATCCCTATTTCCCTGGATTTAAACTATAGAACCATGCTATGGAAAGAGGATGTGGCTCAAAAACAGTCTTATATGAAACGTCTTATTCAGATGGCTGATATTTGTTTTGGAAATGCTCTAGACGCACAAAAATGCTGTGGCTATTCTGATCATGAACATGATTTTACGAAATCGCCTTATGAAGAAGCTATTTCTTTAGAGGCCATGCAAAAAGTAATGGATACCTATGACTTAAAGTATCTTGTAACTTCTCATCGTCAAAATGTCAGCGCTTCTCGAAATATTTACTCTGGATTGGTTTGTGACGGCAATCGACTCTATCATGGTCGTACCTATGATCTTGATATTGTAGAGCGAATCGGAACCGGTGATTCTATGGTAGCTGGATTTTTACATGGGCTTTTAGTAAAAAGTGATATGGAATATGCCTTGGAATTTGGTCTGGCTGCAGCTGCCTTAAAGCATACTATGCCAGGTGATACAAATATTGCTACCCGTGAAGAAGTAGAAGCTATAATGGAAAGCGACGGAGCTGCTCGAGTTAATCGATAAGCTCCGCCAATTCACCCTGAAGGATGGCAAGCTGTTCTTTTTCTTTGTCATTCTTTGGGGTCCATTTTAAATATTCTTTTAAATATCCTTGAGACTTTACAACACGCTTCGTCTCATCATAAACAAGTTCAAATCCCATACATGCATGGGAAATCAAGGTTTCAAATTCTGTTCGAATGGTCATTCTCGGTACACATTTATGAGCATACACATACTTCATAACTTCATCTCTGGCACCAATCTGTCCCGGGATTCCTTGAAATCCGGATGTTCTTTCTTCAAATGGGATCTCCGTTAAAACCTTAAAGATATCCGCCTTGTCTGCATCTCGAAGAAGATGGGAAAACTCCAGAGTTTTCTGATCCAATCCTTCGGGTACTGTAAGTTTATTGTGCAGTCGAATGGCTGTTTCTGCTACTGATAACCAGTAAGACGTATCCTCTGATGGATGTTGATACTCTATCTCTTCCGGTAAAAACTCACAGATCAGCCCTTCTTTAAATAATAAATCTGCCCCAAATTCCGCATGATCCACAGAGATAGCATCATTGAATGTATCAAAACGTTTCACCTGCTCAAATCTGCCAACATCGTGTAACAATCCTAAAAACCAGGCGAAATCAACGAAAGCGTCCTCTTTATATAAAGAGGACGCAATTCGTTCTGCAATGTCTGCAACCCGATAGGTGTGCTCTGCCTTTAATCGGATTTTCACTTCAGACATATTGTATTTTGCTGTGTGACTATCAAAGGCTTTTTTTGCCTTTTCTCTATCAATTTGTAACATGAATTATTCTTCTATCTCTTCTTCGGTTTCTTTAAATTCTACTACACTCACTCCATCTTCTGTAGCAAATCTGCTAACCTCTGCCTGTAAACGTTCAGAGATTTCACGGTTGCTTTCAGAATCATCATGGATTGTAGTAATGGATTCTAAAATACCTGTTGTACTTTCAGTCGCATCTGAAACGCCCTGCGTACAATCGTTAATAACGTTTGAAATATGATCAATCTGAGAAGTCATTTCATTAATTGTTGTATTTAAAACAACAGTGTTATCGTTTACAGATTCTAATACATCATTAATATCCTCTGCATCCTGGTAATACTGCTGAGCAACACCTTCAAACTCATCATAGTCTGAAAGTACAGATTCGCTAACATAGGTTAACATTTCGTTTGAATTCTCTGCTAATGCTTCAACAGCTGAAATAACCTGGTTTGAAATCTCCTGGATTGAATTAGCTGTATCACGGCTGTGTTCTGCTAACTGACGAATCTCATCCGCAACTACTGCAAATCCCTTTCCTGCTTCACCAGCACGGGCAGCTTCGATGGAAGCATTTAATGCTAAGAGGTTTGTCTGTGCTGCAATAGATAAAATATCTTCTGTCAAGGTCTGAATCTGTGATACATTCTTGCTTTCTTCGATAGATGTTTCAAGACCATCCTTAATTGAAAATACCATTTCATTGGTAGAAGTTTTCTTCTTCTCTGTATTTTCACGAATGACCATAGCGTGCTCTTTAATATCAGCCACGCGATTTGTTCCTTCAGCAACCTGGTTCGAAACCTGTCCAACGGCATTATTTACATCTCCAGCACCTTCATTCAAGGAAAGAAGTGTATTGTTTGCTGTTTCCATAGATGCCGTTAACTCTTCCATAACAGACGAAACATTACTAACATCATCTTTTGATGAATTTACAATTCCTACTGTATTTTCTACAGAGGTATAAATATTTCCAGATTCATGTTTAATCTTGTAAATAATATTCTCTAAGGTCTGTAAGAAGTTATTTACACCTGCTACTAAAACTCCTACTTCATCTGAAGTCTTATTATCAAGTCTCTGAGATAAATCTGCATTTCCCGCATTCATTTCTTTTAAAATCTTATCTAACTGACGGGAGGCAACTACTAATGGTGAAATAGCTTTGTTTACCATAATTAATGCAAGCACAGAAACAATAATCAACAAAACAGCACCTACAACAATTGCTGTTTGTACCTGTCTTTCTGTTTCAGCAAGCTGTTGTTGGTTCTCACCTATCAAAACTTCCAACTTATCTGCCATTAGTGCTATGTTTTCTTCATGTCCAAGAATTAACTCATGAGCAGATGCAAAGTACATTGTCATTGCCCCTGCATAATCACCTTTTCGATACAACGCATCTAACTGACCATATAAATCAATAAAACCAGTTACTGCTGTATCTAAGGCCTCAAACTGTGTCTGGAATTCCTCATCATCTACCTTTGGAACTTGAGTTCTTAAGTCCTCCATGGCTGTAGATAATGTCTCTAAATCTGTCTGACCCGGATCTATCATAGAAAGAGCAGTTTCCTCATCTGCCATTGATCCCATTTGTTGCATGGATTGAATTAAAAATACACGTTTTACCAATGCCTGCATCATAGCGTCTACATCACCAAAATCTCGTTCAATAGACATATAGGTATTTGATAATGTTTCAGCAGAGTGTGCAGAAATCTGGAAATTTGCTCCCATAATAGCAATTCCAATAATAGCTACCAAATCCAGTGCTAAAAATGCTGCTAGGATTTTTGTTCTTAAACTCTTCATAAATTACCTCCTGTTAGTTTCACAAAATCGAATTGCGCACTATTTTGTTAATATTATCACAATATTCCTCAAATTTCAATGTAAAACTGAACGTTAGCAAATAATATGTCTAGTTATTTTTTCAGATAGCCTACCTCTTCATAAAATTCCTGAGGTACATAAAGTTCATCATGCTCTCGCTTTTTTACCATATTTTCAATAGGTCGTGCTGCCTGGGAACCTCTGTTTGCTCTTCTGTTTATCAATTCCGAGTACTGTCCATTTGACTTAAGCTTTTCACTAACACCAAAGGTAAGAGGACAATAACGATATAAAATATCTCGGCTGACCTTTGATAGACGAAGGCTGCCATTGGCTTCATATAGTATATAAAGAACATAGTCTGCCACAAATACTTTTCGATAGTTATTACCTGCTTTTTGTAACGCCTTTTTCACCTTCTCTTTTTGGTCCCCGTTCAAACTGGAATTCTTACGATAATACTGTAAGAAATCCGCATATTCTGCAGTAAGAGATGGATCTGAAATATCATTCCAATGAACGCCTTGCTCTGTCTTACACATTTCCCATCGGAATTCTCCACACATTCTTGTCACTGCCAGCGAAAAATCCTCTAAAGAGAATATTGGCATTAACATTCGCGCAGAAGTAGAACGCTTCTTTCCGTCTATTTCCTGCCAGAGCACACTTCGATTTCCGATATTTGGCATAAGAATTATGTATGGTAAACATTCTGTATGAAGTGTCATTGCCGGCAAATCAAGTTCCGGGTCGCTAAACTGATATTCACGATAAAAGATTTGGAAATCCGTTTCGCGAATCTTGTTTAGTTCTCCATTGATTCGTTCCTGGGATGCAAAACATTTTTCCAGAGGCATCATCTGATTTACTGAATCAAACAACGGTGAAAATACGGAAATTCGTCCAAAGGTCATACGGTTTCCCAGGGCAACGAGATTGTTTAGTTCGAACTTCACACGTTCAATCTCATCATCCATCATCTCTTCTACTTCTTCCTCGGAAATCTCACCATTTTGTTTTTGTTCCCGCAAATAACCGGGGTAATCTAAATCAAATTCATTTTTTGAAGGCATTAATTCCATATCATAGATAAGACGGAGCCACTCCGGCACAGTTAAAATCTTATGATTTGGATCTTTAATGTAAGTTGCATTGATTCGATAGAGCTGAGCAAAGTCCTCTTCTGAAACCACTCTTTCATCCATAAAGCCAAATTTCAAGAAAAGCTCTACTTCTAAAGGTACTTTTTCTCCCTTACTTTCCTCTTTAAAGTAACGAAGTATTACTTTTAAATACACTTTATAGAATAAATCTGCAATTCCACGACGAAGCTTGCGTACATTTTCATCTGTTGAAGAACGGTCGTTTAATCTTGCATAATTATCAAGGAGCTGATTCATCTTATCCTTAATATGAGCTTCCACCTTACCATAGGACATAATGACTTCTTTGGCATTTTCTACGAAAGGAACATTCCCATCGGAAAGAATTTCTTCTCCCACCCGATCCATATTTGACTTTTCCATGGATAATCCATTAAAAGCACTTCGAAATGCATAAGTGTCCTCACTCAGACTCTTCATATATTTCTTATAGCCCTTGATTTTAGTAGTTAAATCATGCATCAACTGCATGGTATTATAAATGGTTCCAACGCACATCTCTACACCAAGACCATAGAGATCTTTTTGGATTTTATCATCATAATTATAAAAAGACTGCAGGAAACTTACCTGCCAAGAATGAAGTTCTAGTTTTTTAGGTGCAGGATCTAATTCTTCTACGGAAGAAAAGTCTTCCGGCTTTTGTCCCATAGAATTACAAAGAGCAGGATAATTCCGTAAATCATCCTGCAACTGCTGATACATCTTGTGGGCCTCGCCCTGAACAACATGTAAAAATTTATAAAGATTATAAGCATTCGCAACAGTAGCACTTGCAACAACAGGAGCAATTTTCTTATTGACAGAAATCACCTTATCCACGTCTAACACGTCTTCAAAAGGGTAAGAATAAATGGTTGTTTCTTCTGAAGCCTGATAGCTATAGACATAAATCTCCCCAGGTTTTTCAGCTAATCCGATTACACTTCCTGTCTTTAAGATTACTTCCTCTTTATTTCCGGGATAAACCATACGAACTGAGCCCTTTAGAATAATATCTAAAGTAGCTACTTTCTCTCCCGCGCTGTGAATTTGTGAGTTTGCCGCGCATTGTTGCATTGCCATATTACTCTACTCCTTAATGAACAATGGTTGAACCTCGCTTCTGTAAACACGAACCATAAAATATGCCGCCATAGCTACTGCTACTAACTCCGCAATAGGGAACGACCACCACACTGCTGATAATCCACCTACTCTAGCCAAAATAAAAGCTGCTGGTAACAGTACAATAAGCTGACGAATAATGGAATTTACCATTGAAATAAATCCATGTCCCATTGCCTGGAAAAATGAGGATGAGACGATGGAAAAGGCTGCCAACAAAAAGTGAATACTAATGATTCTCAATGCTGGAACGCCGATTTCTAACATTTCATCTGATGCAGAAAACAAAAGTAAAAGCTTATCCGGAATCGCCCAAAACAAAACTACACCAATCACCATACAAACATAGGCAGCAATATAGGATAGTTTTAATGTTTTTACGATACGTTTTGGCTTTCTTGCACCAAAGTTATATGCCACTATTGGCATCATACCATTGTTTAATCCAAAAATTGGCATTAATACAAAGGATTGTAACTTAAAGTATACACCAAATACGGCGGTTGCCGTAGAAGAAAATACAATTAAAATCTTATTGAATCCAAATGTCATAACAGAACCAATGGCCTGCATTACGATGGAAGGGAATCCAATTGCATAAATCTGTTTCACTGTTTCGCTTTTCATTTGGTATTTTTTTAAAGAAATATGGATTTCTTTATTCTTTGTCATATTAAAATACAACGCCAAACTTCCGCCTACAATCTGTCCAAAAATTGTTGCCGTAGCTGCTCCGGCAATTCCCATTTCCGGGAAGATACCATATCCAAAGATTAAAATAGGATCCATAATCATATTAATTACAGCTCCGACTATTTGCGTCGTCATGGAAAATGCCGTCTTTCCTGTGGACTGCAGAAGTTTTTCCATCATGGATTGGAAAAACATTCCAATACTGAGCACCCCTACGATTCGCATATAGGTAATACCATACTCTACAATTACTTCGTCAGAAGTTTGAAATCTAAAGAATGGTTTACAGACAATGAGTACAAACAGTGCAAAGCAAATGTATGTAATCCAGGTTAAACGAACACCTGTGGTTGCAATCTCATTTGCTTTTTCATATTGTTTAGCCCCTAAGTATCTTGATACCAATGCATTTACACCTACACCGGTACCAATACCAAAGGCAACCATTAAAGTTTGAAGAGGGAACGCCAAAGAAACAGCAGTCAGAGCATCTTCACTGATCATCGCTACAAAGATGGAGTCGACAATGTTGTACAATGCCTGAGTCAGCATTGATAACATCATTGGTGTAGACATATTCACCAAAAGCTTTCCTACAGGCATTACACCCATCTTGTTTTCTTTTCTTTCACTCAAAATAAATCCTTCTTTCTAGCTTGACTACCAACTGCCTTAGGCAATCTGGTTTCCAAGCACCTCTTTTGCACAGGCAAGAGCATCTGCAATTCCTGCAGGATTCTTTCCTCCGGCCTGAGCCATATTTGGACGGCCACCGCCGCCACCGCCTACCTTAGGCGCAACTTCTTTGATTAAGTTTCCTGCATGAGCACCCTTTGCAATAGCTCCATCTGTTGCCATTACCATAAGAGATACCTTTCCATCATTATCGGATGCAAGAACAATCACTCCATCTTCTCCAACGGAAGATTTAAGCTCGTCTCCCAAATCACGAAGACCGTTCATATCAACACCGGAAAGTGCCTTTGTAATGAGATTTACTCCCTTAACCTCTTCCATATCAGAAGCAGCATCTCCAAGTGCTTCGTGAGCTGCCTTTGCCTTCATAGACTCTAATTCAGAAGCAAGTTCCTTCATTTCTTTTTGCATAGAAGCAATCTTTTCTACCAGGTTGTTTGGAGTTGTTTTTGCCTGAAGAGCAGCAGCATTTAACTTATCTTCTACTTCTTTGTAATAGCGAATCACATTTGCTCCAGTAATTGCTTCAATACGACGTGTACCACCCGCAATACCTGATTCGGAAACAATCTTAAATGTTCCAATATCAGCAGTATTCTTTACATGAGTACCACCACAAAGTTCCTTTGAGTAATCTCCCATAGAAACCACACGTACACTTTCGCCATACTTTTCTCCAAAGAGGGCCATTGCACCAGATTCACGAGCCTCATCAATGCTCATTACATCTGTTGTAACAGGAACGCCAAGAGCAATTCTTTCATTGACCATCTTTTCGACTTTATCGATTTCTTCCCTGGTCATTGCTTTATCATGAGAGAAATCGAATCTTGTACGATCAGGATCCTGATATGATCCAGCCTGCTCTACGTGATTTCCTAATACTTCGCGAAGAGCTTTTTGTAATAAGTGAGTAGCTGAGTGGTTTTGGCAGGTAGCCTGACGAAGATTCTTATCAACTGCAAAGTGCGCAGTCTTTCCAACCTGAAGCATTCCACTTTCCATATGACCTACATGGGCAATCTTGTTACCTACTACCTTTACAGTATCTTCAACAACAAAACATCCACCATCTAAGGTGATTACACCCTTGTCTCCCTGCTGTCCACCCATGGTAGCATAGAATGGTGTCTTTTCAACGATAACGGCGCCCTTGTCTCCTTCTGCTAAGACATCAGAAACTTCTCCGCCTTCTTCGTTGAATACACAAATATTTTTGATGATGCAATCTGCCTCTGTCTTATCATATCCTTCAAATTCTGAAACATAATCTGTAGGCAAATCGTTGTAAACTGTAGCATCCGCACCCATATAGTTTGTTTCTTTACGAGCACCTCTAGCAGTTTCTTTTTGTTTTTCCATGCACTTATCGAATCCAGCTTCATCATAGGTAAAGCCCTTTTCCTCTAAGATTTCAGCAGTTAAATCTACCGGGAATCCAAAGGTGTCATAAAGCATGAATGCATTTTCACCAGAAAGAACCTTTTCGCCCTTTTTCTCCATCTCATCTTCCATTTCAGAAAGACGGGCAAGACCATTGTCCAAGGTACGATTGAAGCGTTCTTCTTCGCCATTTAATGTCTTAAAGATAAACTCTTTCTTTTCTTCTAATTCAGGATAACCATCCTTGGAGTTATTGATAACAACCTCTGCAAGACGAGCCATAAAGAGTCCGTCAATTCCAAGAATTCTTCCGTGACGGGCAGCACGACGAATAATACGACGTAGTACATATTCACGGTTACCGGTTCCGGGACGAATACCATCAGAAATCATAAATGTAGCAGAACGGATGTGATCTGTAATCAAACGAATGGAAACATCGTCCATTGCATCCACCTGATACTTCTTTCCGGAAAGTTCGCAAACCTTATCACGAATCTCTTTCATGGTATCAATATCAAATACACTGTCTACATCCTGCATAACAACAGCAAGACGCTCTAAGCCCATTCCTGTATCAATATTCTTTTGAGCAAGTTCAGTGTAACCACCGTGGCCATCTCCTTCGAACTGAGTAAATACGTTGTTCCATACTTCCATGAAACGATCGCACTCACAACCAACTTTACAGTCAGGTTTTCCACAGCCGTATTTCTCACCTCTGTCGTAGTAGATTTCTGAACATGGTCCACAAGGTCCGGCACCATGCTCCCAGAAGTTATCACATTCTCCAGTTTCAGGATCACGGTAAAAACGGGTAATACGATCTGCATCAATTCCGATTTCTTCATTCCAAATCTTAAATGCTTCCTCATCTTCACCATAGATAGAAGGATACAAACGATTTGGATCTAATTCTAATACTTCAGTTAAAAACTCCCATGACCAGTGGATTGCTTCTGTTTTGAAATAATCTCCAAAAGAGAAGTTTCCAAGCATTTCAAAGAAGGTCAGGTGACGAGCTGTTTTTCCTACGTTATCAATATCACCGGTACGAATACATTTCTGGCAGGTCGTAACTCTCTTTCTCGGAGGAACTTCCTGTCCTGTAAAATATGGCTTCAAAGGAGCCATTCCGGCATTAATTAAAAGTAAAGAATTATCGTTGTGAGGAACCAAAGAAAAGCTCTTCATTTTCAGATGCTCTTTACTCTCGAAAAATTCCAAGTAAGCACGTCTTAAATCGTTAACTCCATGTTTCATTATATGTATCTCCTTAATAAAATATACTTAAACAGAAAAATACGCATGAGGGCATAATGCCCCCATGCGAAAATAAACTTCAATTCTTAATGACTATTCCACGTCACTTGGTTCAACGGACGCAGCAACATCTGCTTTCTTGTTTTTACTTTTACGAAGTTCACTACCAATTACAATTCCGCAGATGAAAATCGCAAGTAAAATTACCATTAATAATAAATATGATAAAAAGCTATTAAAAAATGCAATCATTTTGAAACCTCCCATAAGCTCATTTTTCGCCTATTTTCTTAAAGATTATACACCAATTTCACTCTGTATGCAAAGTTTTTGCCCTTGTTTTTTTACATCTTTCCACAGTGGGATTTTTCCTCTACATAGGACCTCTATCTTTTAACATGGAATTCCACAATTTCTTCTTACAAAACTTTGGATCCACCAAGCCTTTATCTACTCCGTCAAAATGTCGAAATCCCTTGTTTTCCTTACTGATAGGCAGCCACTCTTCATCTGATGGTTTTCCATCTCTACAAAAAGTAGCCACATTGTGTACCATAGTTTCACATAAGGCATAGTCAACTTCTTCAAAAGGTCGCCAGCTTTTTTCAAGGTTTCCAAACATATACCAAAGATCAGACGCATGAAATGCCTTGTATGAATTTCCCGGCAAGACTCGGTCAAAGAAATATCCATACACTGGAGCATGGCCCATCTTTTGACAATCAAGTCCAAGCTTCATGGCCATATGATATAAAAACGGCGGTAACATATCCTGGGATGTAACTCCGACAATCATTGGCACATTTAGTATTTTTCCCTTCTTTACCGTCTCTCCCGGAAACTCTTTTAACACCCTTCCATCAATGGAGGGTTGCGTATGCTTTAGTTTCGGAAGAAGAGTCTCTCTACTTCTGGCACTTTGCCATGCCTTCCAGACCTCATTTGCCCGGGCTTCAAAAATATCTCCTTCTATGGATGCTGCGGCATCATCCCATAACTGCTTTGAACCTTCCTTCGTATCCGGCCAGGAAAACTTCGGTGCAATTCCGGCTCCGGACATCATAATGGCTCCCTTTATTTTTCCTTCTAGCTCACCCGAACACAACAAGTCCATCACGCACATAGCTCCGGCTGATTGTCCCATAATGGTTATGTTTTCGGGGTCTCCACCAAATCCGGAAATATTATTTCTCACCCATTGAATGGCACAAAGCTGGTCCATCAACATATAGTTTTCACCACCGTACAAGCCAAATATATTCAGCCGATATCCCGCGGAAACAAATACCACATTCTCTTTCACGTATTCTCTACTGGTTCCATAGGGAAGCTCCCCTACTGTTCCCGTTTCAAATCCACCACCATGAAAGAAAACAAGCACCGGCTTTTTTTCTCTATGATTCAAAGGAGCTACAATGTTTAGTGTCATAGGAGTCTCGTTGTAATAGGTCTTTTTATCTGAGCGAAATTCCTTTGCATAAAACCCTTCTGACTCATCAACAAAACTACTGTACTGATAGCAATCCACTTCTCCTTTGGTACCATCGAAGACATTTCTCCAGGTATCAATGAGTTTCGGTTCTTGAAATCGTGGCGTATTCCCATAGGCAATTCCTTTAAATACAGCTGCAGATTCCTCTTTTATCCCCTTAATATAGCCACATGGACATTCCCATAGTATTTCTTCCATAGACATATAAATTCCCCCTTAATGTCCATTTCTACTTGTTTTTATCATATCATAGGCCCACTTCCCTTTCAGTATTCATTTCCCTTGTTTTTGTATAACTTTACTAATTTGTATACGTTTCTCTTTTCATTCTTATGCAAATTGTTTATAATTTAATCGTCTTAATTAATTTGCTAAAAGGGGGAGGAAATATGAAAAAAGACAGAGAAACTTCTTTTCTTTCCAAATGTGCTTATGGGGTCGCTGATATTTACGGCGGAGGTGCATTTGTCATTATTGGTACTTTTTTTACTGTGTTCTTAACAAAGGCATTGGGGATGCCTCCAGCACTTGCAGGTACCATTCCACTCATCGGAAAGGTGTGGGACGCGATTACAGATCCCATTATGGGAAATATTGCTGATCAGACAAAATCCAGATTTGGTTCCAAACGATTCTTCATGTTAATCGGCGCCTTTCTATCTGCAATCACATTTATATTAATGTGGATTCCATTTGGCGGAGCAAATATTATGTTGCAATACATTTTTTACGTTGTAATGTATATGCTCTTTTCCACAGGATTTACCGTAGTAATGGTGCCTTATAACGCCCTACTACCTGACATGTTAGATGACTATCGAAAACGTGCAGAGTTTACCGGTGTACGTATGGCCTTTTCCGCCTTTGGAAATATTATCGCTGGTCTTGGTTCTTCTTTACTTATTACAGATACTACTGATTCCAGTCGCTATCTTTTAGTCGCCTTTATCTATGGAGCCATCTTTTGTATCGCAATCCTGCTTACCTTCTTTGGTACTTGGGAAAGAGAAAAGCCTATAGAAAAAAGAAGTTTAAAAGAAAGCCTGACTCAATCATTTACCGTATATAAAAGTCACTGTTTTCGAATGTTTTTAGGCATCTTTATCTTTGGTCAGGTTGCCACTGATTTTGTAACAGGTCTTGCAGTATACTACGTGGACGATGTACTAAACAGCTACGGAAACAACCACTTTACACTGATGATGGGTGTTATTTTGATTTCTCAGTTTATGGGAATGTTAGTCTTTGGACCGATTATGTCCCGTACAGATAAAAAGGTTCCGATTTTAATTGGTTTTCCTGTGAGAATACTTGCTACCTTAGCCATGTTATTTTTCTCCCACGAAGGAGCAAACTTTAACATCATTTTGGCACTTACCTTTATTATTGGTCTTGGTATGGCATCTGCATCTATTACTATTTATGCCATCCTTGCTGATTTAGCAGATGTGGACGAACTCATTACTTCTATTAATCGTCCCGGCATTGTATCTGCTATGGCCACCTTTATCCGTAAAATCACTGCCGGCCTTTCCGTCAGCATTATAGGATTTATGCTAGCCTTAGTTGGCTATAACGAAACCTTAGCAGCTGAGGGTGCAAGACAATCTGCCTCTACCCAGGCAGGTATCGCCTACATCTATATCTTTTTACCTGTAGCACTTATGGTAATCACACTACTCTTTACCTATAAGTTTCCTATGAATAAAAAAGATTTTGCTATTATTCAAAAGGAAGTACAAAGAAGGAAAGGAGAAGATGATTCAGAAACTACAGAAGAAGAAAAGATTATATGTGAACGAGTAACCGGTTATTCTTACGACAAACTTTGGAGTAAGGATAACGCATTAAAATTTTAGCCTATTTCTATATTCCTTTTTTCCCAAAAAGAGCTACCGTACATTTTATCGTAACTCCAAATGTACAGTAGCTCTTTTATACTTTATATTTTGTACCTTATATTCTATATTTCATCTTTTATCTATTATAATTTACGAAGAAATTTATAGTGTATCTGATTGATTTCCAAAATCATCAGCTACTTCTATCACCTCATCTTTTGCCTTTAAAAAGGCATCTGCCACTAAAGGATCAAAATGACTGCCCGCATCTTCTTCTATAATCGAGAAAGCTTTTTCATACGTAAACGGAGGTTTGTAACACCGTTCGGAAACCAAGGCATCAAACACATCTGCCACTGCCATAATTCGAGCAGACAGCGGAATATCCTCACCAGCCAATCCCTTTGGATATCCAGAGCCATTCCACTTTTCATGATGGCCACCTGCAAGATTTTTTGCCTCTTCTAAATAATCTGCGTCCGGCATAGTTGCAATGGCTTTTTCAATCACTAATCTTCCCTCTTCGGCGTGAGTTTTCATAATTTCAAATTCGTCTTCTGTGAGTTTTCCAGGCTTATTTAAAATGGCATCTGGAATTGCAATCTTTCCAATATCATGAAGGGGAGCAGAACGAATACAGTTTTCAATAAATCCCTCTGTCATTTGTTCCTTATAGTATCCCAATTCCTTCATTTTATATCCAATGATTCCAACATAGGCTGCCGTTTTTCTTACATGGTCTCCTGTCTCTTCATCTCGACTCTCCACCATATCCGCTAAGACCATAATCAGACTCGACTGCATCTTCGTCATCTTTTCCTGACGTTTTTTACTCTCTTCAAAGAACCTGGTGCTTTCTTCAGTGGATTTCAAAAATGCCCGATATAATCGTTCAATTTCATCTCCCGTTTGAATGTCTAATCTAGAGAGTTTTTTTACATTTTGTTTTCTTGTAAACTCATCCTGATAGCCGAATTGATCTGCTACATTTGTAATAGCATTAATTGGAATAATGACGTGGTATTTAGCAAACCACATAACTACTGCAAAAATAAAGAGCAAAAAGCTAATAAATACACATATGGTTTTCAACATAAAATCAATCTGATAATTTGTTAACTCCTCCATTGCAATATCAACTGCCGCATAACAAACGCATTCTCCGGACGAATCATATACAGGTTCATAGGCTGTTAAAAGCCATCCATAACTGTCATCAGAAATCATAGGTTCTATTCGTTTTCCATTTAACAGATCCGGAAGATATTCCATAAAGGTAGAATCAAAGGCAATGACGTCTCCTAAGCGATCCGCCTTCACTCCATCTGTTTCCACGTCAAAGACGACATGACATCCATCAGACATTATTTTATATACGTACACAAATTCCACATCCGGAGTGTTCTTTTGCATGTCATACAATAGTTGTGAGGTTTCTCTGTAACTATCAAAGTCATCTCCCTCTGACAAATAGGTATCGACACTATCCCCATCAATTACAGAAGCTGCCAGCTTTGCCACGCCTTCTGCTAGATAGGTATGCTGTTCGATGGAATAATTCTTAAACAGTACCAAACAGACCGTAGTACAAATACTTGCAGTTGTCAGTGCAAACACAATTAATACGGTATAAAACTTTCGATTTAAGGATAGGCCACGATTATTCTGAGCATAAATATCGTCAATTTCTTCTTCTGAAAGGGGTTCTTGCATCCATAGCATAAACCTGAATTTTTTCCATATTTGCTTCGGAAATAGTTGAAGCAAAATCCCAACAAATAAAACGGTAAAGAATTTATCAAAAATCTCAAATACCAAATTAGAAATGTACCAGGCAACTGTTTTACTCATTCCCATATTTTCAAAAAAAGTGATGATTGCCTGATTTCCACTATCCACCTGCACGCCAGATAAGTACAAGGTTAAAAATCCACCAATACCTCCACCAATGGCCACAAGAATCAACAGATACAAAATCGATTTTTTCACATTTTTTTGCCAGTTATAACGATAAGCAAAGGCTGTAGCAATGGCAATCATTACGTTTAAAGATCCATAAAAAATAGATACCGGGTTCGTAAAATAAATTAACACATTTGTTATTAATGCCACGGCAATTCCCGGTACGATTCCACCCAGTACAGCAACTAAAATGGTGCCTCCTGTGTCAAAATAAATAGGTATATCCATAGTGGAAGTCATTAATCGTCCACCGATATTTAACACCAATCCTATAATGCAAATCAAAAATGGTAAAACCAATTGTCTTCTTTCTTTTTTCTTTTCCAACATGCCACTCTCCCCAATATTAATTCTTATAAAGCTCCTTCAATACATTCAATTAATTTATCCTGCGAAGCAGGCTTTAATAAATATCCGGAAGGTCGCAGCTGCATAACAGCCTCAATATGTGCCCTGTCGCTTACTCCAGTCAAAAAGATAACCGGAATACTTTTCATCTCCTCATCAGCACGAATCATCTCTAAGGTCTGTTTCCCATCACAAACCGGCATTTCATAATCTAATAAAATCACATCCGGTCTATCTCTTCCTATGGCTGCCATAGCTTTCATTCCTGAATTTGCAAGGGTAATGCGATATCGTGTTTCTAATATGGTCTTTATGCTTCGAAGAGTGGTTGCATTGTCATCCACTACTAAAACATGAGTGCGAGACTCATGGTCCTTTGTGGCCTTTTGTCCAACTTCCTCTAAGGTAAGTCCAAGCCTTCGGCAAATAGCATAGAGTACATCCTCGTTATCAATAGGAAGAATTAGATTTTCAAAGGTGTTTCCTTGAAAATATCCCTGAAAATTTCTAAACTCTCCATCTGTACCGATAGTTAAAACCGGAAGATTTTTGTAGTCTCTGCAGATAATATTAAACACAGACATATCCACATCATAAACTCCCGATAAAACCGTAAGTACTAAATCCGGTTCCATTACCTTCATAATGGCACCTGCGTTTTGTGTACTTTCAGAGCAAACCTGAACTTTGAACGTTTTTCTTAGATACTCATTTAAACTTTTTAGGGTATCATCCACTTTTCCAATCAGTAATATTTTTTTCATGCGCTTCCTCCGTTACAGTTTTTGCCTCATTTCTTCCATGAATTCTTTTGCCAAATCCTCATCCAGATTTTTCACTGCTGCATTCAGTTTTTTCACAAGTTCATCCACTTCTTTTCCAAAGGAATATCCCTTCATCTTTTCCATAATCTCGTCAGCAGTATCTACATCTAATTCCTCTAGGGCTGGAGCAAGAAGTTCAAACATGGTAAGCAAAAGCTCTTTGTCTCCACTTTCTTTTTCCACTTCATCTGTCTCATCCGGTCCTAATCCAAACACTCCCCAAAGTTTTTCTTTATAGGATCTCCACTCTTCTATAAAAGCTTGATGCATAGAAAGGATTCGGTCCAGATTTTCATCTTTTGCTGCAAACTCTAAGAGTTTCGCTGTTCCAGCCAGCGGCACAATTCCAATGGTTGCTGCTGCGGATTTCATACCATGAACCTGAATGCGATATGCATCTAGAGGGCTATCCTCACCTTCCGCCTTTTCTGCAGGAAGTTCAGAAATATCCTTTGGCAAATTTTCATAGAATTTATCCAAACTGTCTGCTTGAAGTTCTAGGATTTCATAGAAGGAGTGAACCCCTTCCCGTAGCATTTCCACATCCGGCAGATGTGTCCATGCCCAGTTCCAATCCAATCCGTCCACATCCGGAAGATCTTCCGGTGGACCACTGACCGTAGTTCCCGTTCCTCGCAACTCGGCCCGTTCTTCTTCTGTAAGAACATGAATCATATCCTTTGGGAGTGTTTCTTTAAGTGCTGCATGTAACTTATCTACAGCTACAGGCTTTGACAAAAACCCGTCAAATCCCATTTCCATGTATTCGTCCTTTGCCCCTGTAACGGCATTGGCTGTAAGTACATAGATTGGAACACCATCACAACACTCCATGGACCGCATCCGCTTCATGGTCTCCACGCCATCCATCTCCGGCATCATATGGTCCATAAAAATAATATTGAAGTGATCTCTTTCCACAAAAGCCAGGGCTTCTTTTCCACTGGCAGCCTCGCTAACAAGTACCTTTGTAGGGCGAAGGAGACTTCGAAATACCTTCCGGTTCATGGCATTGTCATCCACTACTAATACCTTGGCATTTTCAGCTATAAAGTCGTCTTCTCCCGCCATGAATTTATCATCTACTTTAGAGGCTTTTTTATAATTTCCCATAGGAGCACTATCTACTATTTCCTGCTCCAGGTCAAAATAGAATTTCGATCCCTTTCCATAGACACTTGTTACCTCTAACTGAGAGCCCATTAACTGCAGCAGTTGAATGGTGATATTCATTCCAAGTCCGGTTCCTTCAATCTTTCGATTTCGGCCTTCTTCAATTCGCTGATATTCCTGGAAAAGTTTTGGCATATCCTCTTCTTTAATACCAATTCCCGTGTCTTCAACTTCTATTCGAAGAATCAGCTTATCACCCATTCGCTCGCCCTTTACCCGAAGCCATACCGTTCCTGTCATGGTATACTTTACGGCATTGGTAAGAATATTTGTAATAACCTGTCGAATTCGAACATCATCTCCAAAGAGCACCCTAGGTAAGGTAGAATCTACCTCCACCTCCAGTCGCAAATCCTTGGTCTGCGCACGCTGAGAAATCATATTTACTAAATCATGAATTAAAACAGCAAGTTCGTATTCCACAGGAACAATATCCATTTTTCCCGATTCAATCTTAGAAGAATCCAAAATATCATTAATCAAAGAAAGTAAGGTCTGTCCCGCATTATAAATATCTTTTGCATATCCTCTCGTGTCCGGTTCCTTCGTTTCCCGAAGAATCATCTCATCCATTCCAAGAACCGCATTGATTGGAGTTCTGATTTCATGAGACATCTGAGCTAAAAACCTGGACTTTGCCTGATTTGCATATTCTGCATCTTCCTTGGCCTCACGGATTTCGTCATACTGACGATTAATCACTGCCATATTACCCATTTTAGCCACTAGCCATGTGATAAAAGCAAGAAGGATTGCCAGATTGAAGATTAAGTAAAATTTATAGTAATTCTGTTCATAAAGCTTCGCATCTTTGTGAATCAAAAATACCATCTTTTTGTTAATGGTAACTCCATCTTCATCCAACACCTGAATATTCAATGAGTAATCTCCACTAGGGAACGACGCATAATACAAGCTTCCTAAATCCGACTGGCGACGAATCACCGCCTTTTTATCCACACCGTCTAATTCCATTTTTACCAAAGGATCCGAAAGGGTGTAGTTTAAAATCGCTGGGGTAATCTCTATCTGTCCTACACCGGAAGGTATGGTGTACACACCATCTGTCAGAATGATTTCTTCTCCATCTCTTGTAATACTCTGTAATACAATTTGATAATGGGAATCAAATTCTCCATAAGCTAACATATCTAACACCTGTACTCCATCGGTACAGCAAAGATACAGTTTGTTTTCCTCTACCGCATTCCAGGCATTGGCAGTTAGTGTCGTCGTAAGTCCTCTATTGTTATTTAAAAGTGAATAGGCATAGTCACTACTATCCTCTAACAAATCCTCCAGTTTTACTACGTAAACACCAGCACTTGAACTTACATAGGCTAACCCTTCTTCATCCAAATAAATATCGTAGTTATTGGTATATGGGAAGTTTTCTAACTGACGAATGGTGCCATCAGTGGAGTGGAAATATAAACCATTACTGGCCACATAAATCAATCCATCATCACAGTCAACTATCTTTAAAACTACTTCTGAGGACAACCCATCCTCTTTTCCAAAATGTGTCACCACTTCATCCTTTTCGATAGCATAAACCCCATCACCATCTGTACCTAACCACAATGTCCCTGCATCATCTTCTGCCGCAGAAAGAATTTTAGGTACCATAATGCCATCTTTTACACCAAGCGTTTTTACAATGGTAGTACCTTCAAAAAAACTAATGCCATCGGAAGATGCTACCATAATTCGACCATCTGACAGTTCTTTTGAAAATCGAAATCTTGACCCTAAAATGTCACTATTATCATCATTGAAGTTTAAGACGCTACCATCTGCTCCCATATACACCAGGCCCAGTTCTCCATAGGTACTAAACCAAAGATTTCCTTTGCTATCCTTTAAAATATGACGGACTCTTGTATTGTCAAAGATGTGCAATCGCTCTTCATCTATCACAACACTATTCACTCGATCTATGGATACAACTCCACTGTCAGTTCCAACATAAACAATATTTCCATCAAGGACTATTGTATTAACTGCATTTCCTTCAATTCCTGCCTTCTTAAACAAATCCATAAAAGGATTTTTCGACAGTTCTAACACGCCCTGTTTTGAAGATGAAAACCAAACATTTCCCTGCTTATCCAACATAACATCTGAAATAGCCGTATTAAATTTTTCCGATGTAAGATTTTGAATTTCACCTGCTGCATTCACAAATCCAAATCCATTTTCCGCTGCGTAAAAATATCCATCCTCACTTTCTTCATAAATAATTCGATTTACACTAGCATGTTCCCCCAGGTCAATGGTCGCTTCTTTTACAAAACTATTGTCTGCAAGCTTTACCACATCTATTGTTCCGCCAGCAGTTCCTACCATAAAGGTTCCTTTTCCATTATTGGCAGCAGCATAGTAAGAATTTCCTTCTTCTTCACAATCCAGGGTATCTAACACCACCCCGTCTTCCATAAGAAAAAGTTCTCCGGCTTCCGTAACGCCACATATTTGATTCTCTCCAACTTCCTGCATAGAACTTACGAAATAGATCTTATCAAGGCTGTCGTATACCTCAATACCGGCAATCGGAAGAAATTCTTCTGTTTCACTTTCCTCATCTCCATTTTTAACTTCTAAGGTAATTTTACACACATAGGACGAAGTACTTACATAAATATTTCCATAGGAATCTTCTGTAATACCACGAATCGAATTTGAGGGTAATCCATCCGATTCATCAATAAATCGGATTTCATTACTGTAAGGATTAAAGCAGGCCACGCCACAGTCATTTGTTCCTATCCATAGTCTGCCCTTTGAGTCTGTAAATAAAGCGATAGCATTTGTAATCTTAGAATCCAGATTGATTTGTTCAAAAGATGTACCATCATAGCGATATAAGCCAGAATATGCCCCCGCCCAAATATATCCATCTCCTGATTGGGTAATGGTATTAATCTCTGCCGAGTTCAATCCATCTTCCATATCAAATACTCTTTGGGCATAATCTGAAGAATAATCCTGGGCTGCTTCTGCAGGAATAACTGAAAAACATGACACAACGAAAGAGAAAAAAAGGAGCAGTGCCATCAGTTTTTTCCCGTTACTTTTGTTATTGTTTTCCTCTTCCTCTCTTTTTAGTTTTCCATCTAAATCCAGGGTCAGTCCGGCTTTCTTAAAAATATAGATTGCACCCATTAAAAGAATCAAAGTAATAATTTTATCCGGTACGTTTACAATTAGTTCTCCTGAACTACTACAGATCAAAATGATGCTTGTGTATTGATACAACATTTCTACCAAAGCATCTCCCCAAATATTTCCTGTAAATCCATTTTGAAAATATAAATTTAGGGGAGTAGCAATTCCTGTCATAACAAGTCCAGTTAAAACACTTGTACCAACTACAGTAAAAGAATCCCAACGATCCCGTTTATACAGGCGAAGCCCAACGGTTAGTGCACCTGCTATGCTTACCAAGGCATACGCCATTCGATAGGTACCAAACCCCGATATGATATTAAAGGATAATCCGGTAACTGACCCGGCAACAGGGCCCAATAAGACTGCCACTAAAAAGGTTCCAAAACTGTCCATATATACTGGCAAAGAATAATAAGATGCGATACTGTTTCCCATAAGGTTAATTACAGTACCTACAATGATTAATGCGATACTCTGTTTGTTTACATTAAACAAGTATTTTTTCATGCTCCACTCCCCCAAGTAGTCTTTCTGACAATAGCATGAATATTATACCATTTTACTATTTTTATAGCAAAAAATCTCAATACTTTCACAACATAAAATCCACTTACTGCAAAATCTGCAATAAGTGGATTTTCTTTAGGATGTATGATCCTTATTTAAAAGGATTTTCTGTTGGATAAGGAAGTGATGCCGGCTGGTTATAATTAATATCTTCCATTGGCACTCCCAAGTATTTAAATACTTCAAACAATGCTTTTCCATGATGGCCAAAAGCAACTGCTCCGTGATGAGGATAGTTCTTCTGAATCAATACATGACGATAGAAGCGTCCCATCTCCTTAATGGCAAATACACCGATTCCACCGAAGGATCTTGTAGCTACAGGAAGAACTTCTCCTTCTGCAACATAGGCACGAATCTTTGCATCTGCAGTAGACTGTAAACGATAGAAGGTAATATCTCCCGGTGCAATATCTCCCTCTAAGGTACCATTGGTAACTTCTACCGGAAGAGAACGAGCCATAATCATCTGATACTTCATCTCATGAGAGCAAAGCTTCTTTGTACAGGTATTTCCACAGTGGAATCCCATAAAAGTATCCTGGTGTGTATAGTCAAATTTACCTTCGATGGATTCTTTGTACATATCCTTTGGAACGGAGTTATTAATGTCCAAAAGGGTAACAATATCATCACTGACACAGGTTCCGATATACTCAGATAAGCATCCGTAAATATCTACTTCACAGGATACAGGAATTCCTCTTCCTGTTAAACGGCTGTTTACATAGCAGGGAACAAATCCAAACTGTGTCTGGAATGCAGGCCAGCATTTTCCGGCAATGGCTACATACTCGCGATAACCTTTGTGCTCTTCTACCCAATCTAAAAGGGTAAGTTCATACTGAGCCAACTTCTCTAAGATTTCCGGTTTTTTATTTCCTGCGCCAAGTTCTTCTTCCATATCCTTCACAACGTCAGGAATACGCTTATCTCCTGCATGATTATTGAAGGCTTCAAACAAATCAAGCTCTGAGTTTTCTTCGATTTCTACACCGAGATTGTAAAGCTGTTTAATAGGAGCATTACAAGCCAAAAAATTTAATGGTCTCGGGCCAAAACTGATAATCTTAAGATTTGATAAACCAATGACTGCACGGGCAATAGGTAAAAACTCATGCATCATATCTGCACAATCTTCTGCGTCTCCTACCGGATATTCAGGAATATACGCACCTACATTACGAAGTTTTAGGTTGTAGCTGGCATTTAACATTCCGCAGTATGCATCACCTCTGCCCTGCATCAAATCATTCTGAGACTCCTCTGCTGCTGCAATAAACATCTTAGGACCATCAAAGTGTTTCGCAAGCAAGGTCTCGGAAATCTCAGGTCCAAAGTTTCCAAGATAGACGCAAAGAGCGTTACAGCCGGCTTTTTTAATATCTTCTAAAGCCTGCACCATGTGGATTTCACTCTC
>JAILMB010000118.1 GCA_024692825.1 Lachnospiraceae bacterium
GAAAAGGTAGAAGAAGTTCGAATTGTTTCAAAAGCAAAGCTTCTATTGATGGAAGAAAGGAAGATGTCAGAAGATGACGCCCATCGATTTATAGGAAAGACCGCCATGAACAATGGTATTTCCAGAAGAAAAGCAGCAGAAATGATTATGGATGATCTGGAATGAAAAAATTTGTATTTTTACAAATTTAGGATTGCAAAAATTCAATTATAAGATTATAATTGCTTTAACTTAATAAAGTCTTAAACCGTTGATGCGGAGATAACGTTAATTGTAAGCCCCTACAGAGAGCCTGGGATGCTGAGAGCCGGGTGGTAAGCTGATTTTCAAATGGACCGCGGAGGGCACGAGGAAAAGTTTTACTTAGTATTTCGTGACGTATGGGCATACGTTAGTTGCCGGGGATATGATGGCATCCTGCTAAGCGTGTGAGTTTCACAAATCAAGGTGGCACCGCGGATAGTTTATGTATTATTCGTCCTTGACAGAAAAGTATTTTCTGTCAGGGACTTTTTTATTTGAAAAAAACAGTAAGTGAATGAAAGGAGGAGTCCTATGAATCCCTCAGTGGAAGAAGTAAAAGAACTAGCAAAGAATAAAGAATATCAGAGGATTCCCGTCTGGCGTACCATCTATGCGGACGCTTATACACCAATTGAAGTAATGAGAATTTTGAGAAAGGCTTCCCGTCATTGTTATCTTTTGGAAAGTGCCTCTCAGGAGGAGGGGTTTGGTCGTTATTCCTTTTTGGGTTATCACCCGGATATGGAGATTACCTGTACAGATGGTCACGTAAAGATTTCTCAAACAACAGAAGCGGGAGATCGAGTGGTAAAGGAACAGGATGTAGCCCATCCCGGAGAAATACTCCGAAAAATCATGAAGGACTATAAAAGTCCTGTAATGAAAGAATTGCCAACCTTTACAGGTGGTTTGGTAGGATACTTTTCCTATGATTACATTAAGTATGCGGAACCAAAATTAGAGCTTTCCTCAAAAGAAGATGATTTTAATGACCTGGATTTGATGTTGTTTGATCAGGTCATTGCCTTTGATCACTACCAGCAAAAAATCTACATTATTGCTGGAGTAAAGACAAAAGAGATAGAAAAGAGTTACAAAGAAGCTGAGGAAAAAATAGAAGAAATCATTTCTCTATTGGAAAAAGGTGAAAAGAAGGAGTTTGAACCACTAAACCTGTTAAGTGAGATGACACCGAAGTTTTCCCTTGACCGATTTTGTACCATGATTGAAAAAGCCAAGCATTACATCAAGGAGGGAGATATCTTCCAGGTTGTGTTATCAAATCCTCTAAGAGCAAAGGCTACGGGATCACTATTTGATACTTATAGGGTATTACGAGGATCAAATCCTTCTCCCTATATGTTTTATTTTACAAGCGATAACATTGAAATCGCAGGTGCTTCTCCTGAAACCCTTGTAAAAAAAGAAGGAAGTCGTCTTTCTACCTTTCCATTAGCTGGAACAAGACCGAGAGGAAAGACAAAGGAGGAAGATGAAGCCCTAGAAAAGGACTTACTTTCTGATGAAAAGGAATTAGCAGAACACAATATGCTTGTGGACCTGGGTAGAAACGATATGGGTCGGATCTCAAAGATTGGCAGTGTAAAAGTAGAAGACTATATGTCCATTCAACGATATTCACAGGTCATGCATATAGGCTCAACGGTAGTAGGTGAGATTCGAGAGGATAAAGACGCCATTGATGCAGTGGATTCCATTTTGCCGGCTGGAACCCTTTCAGGTGCTCCAAAATTTCGAGCTTGTCAGATTATAGAGGAGTTAGAAGAGTCAAAAAGAGGAATTTACGGAGGTGCCATCGGCTATCTGGATTTCGCCGGTAACTTAGATGTATGTATTTCCATAAGACTAGTATATAAGAAGAATAATGAAGTTTGTGTCCGCTCTGGTGCAGGTATCGTGGCAGATTCGGTAGCGGAAAAAGAGTTTGTGGAATGTAAGAATAAGGCAAAGGCAGTGGTTCTTGCCATGGAGAAAGCAAAGGGAGGTTTGAAATGATTGTTTTAATTGATAATTATGATAGTTTTTCCTATAACCTCTATCAGTTGATTGGGTCTGTGGAAGAGAACATTAAAGTAATCCGAAATGATGAGCTTACCCTAAAAGAAATAGAGGATTTAAAGCCTGAGGCCTTGATTTTGTCTCCAGGTCCCGGAAAGCCAAAGGATGCAGGGGTATGTGTAGAAGCCATTAAATACTTTAAAGGAAAGGTGCCCATCTTTGGGGTTTGCCTAGGTCATCAATCCATATGCGAGGCCTTTGGTGCAACCGTAACCTATGCAAAAGAATTGATGCATGGAAAGAAAAAACCAATGAGACGTGTGGGAGAAAGTATTCTTCTAAATGGTTTAGATAACGAGTTTTTTGCAGCAAGATACCACTCCTTAGCCGTCGACGAGGATACATTGCCACAGGAGTTAAAAGTAACTGCAGTTTCCCCAGAAGGTGAAGTAATGGCAATCGAGCATGAAAGATATCCGATTTTTGGAGTTCAGTTTCATCCTGAAAGTGTTATGACACCGGATGGAAAACAGATGATAGAGAATTTTATCTCTTATATAAGAGAATAAAAGAATTTAAAAGAAATATAAGAAACGGTATAGAGAAAGAAAAAAGAGGCATTGAAAGGAATGAAAACCATGATGATTGAAGAAGTAATTAAAAAAGTAGTAAACAAAGAAGATTTAAGCTATAGGGAAGCAAGAGTGGTCATGGATGAAATCATGAGCGGTGAAGCTTCTGATGTACAAAAGGCAGCATATTTAACAGCTCTTTCTATGAAGGGTGAAACCATTGAGGAAATCACAGCTTCTGCAGAAGGTATGAGAGCGGCCGGAGAAAAGCTCTTGAATGATAAGGATGTATTGGAAATCGTAGGAACAGGTGGAGATAAATCAAATTCCTTTAATATTTCTACTACATCATCTATTGTCATTGCAGCAGCAGGAGTTCCTGTAGCAAAACACGGAAATCGCGCAGCTTCATCAAAGTCCGGAGCAGCCGATTGTTTAGAAAGCCTAGGGGTAAAACTTGATTTAGACGCAGAAAAGAATAAGGCACTTTTGGATAAGATTAATATTTGTTTCTTATTTGCTCAGAAATATCACCCTGCAATGAAATATGTAGGACCTATTCGTAAAGAGTTAGGAATTCGCACTATCTTTAACATTTTAGGACCTTTAACAAATCCAGCAGGTGCTTCCATGCAGGTCATGGGTGTTTATGATGAAGCCTTGGTAGGACCACTTGCAAAGGTGCTTAAGAATCTGGGAGTAAAAAGAGGTATGGTTGTGTACGGAGAGGATTGTTTAGATGAAATTTCCCTAAGCGCGCCTACTTTAATCTGTGAAATTGATGGGGATAAGCCTATGAAGACTTATCGTATCCGCCCGGAAGACTTTGGATTTGATACATGTGCAAAGGAAGAGCTTATTGGTGGTACACCGGAAGAAAATGCACAGATTACTAGAGATATTTTATCTGGTAAGGATCAAGGACCAAAGCGTCAGGCAGTATGTTTAAATGCTGGAGCAGCACTCTACATTGCAGGCAAGGCAGAGGACTTCTTATCAGGTGTTCGCCTTGCAGAAGAAATCATTGATAGTAAAGCAGCAGAGAAAAAATTGGCAGAGTTTGTTGAGGAATCAAATAAATAAGAGGTAAGAAACAGCTATGGCAGAAAACATTTTAATGGAAATTGCAGAAAAAACAGCAATCCGAATTGAGGATAAGAAAAATCATCTCTCCCTGGAAGAGCTAAAAAAGATGACTTATGAAAGCTTAGAATCAAAAGAGTTTGGACATCCATCTTTTATTGAAGCATTAAAAAAGCCGGGAATGAGCTATATTTGTGAAGTAAAGAAGGCATCTCCATCAAAGGGTGTGATAGCGGAGGATTTTCCCTATTTACAAATTGCACAGGATTATGAAGCTGCCGGAGCTTCTGCTATTTCCTGTTTAACAGAACCAAGCTATTTCTTAGGATCTTATCAGTATTTAAAAGAGATTGTGGAAGTGGTACATATTCCTGTTCTTCGAAAGGACTTTACCATTGATGAATATATGATCTATGAGGCAGCCTATTTAGGAGCATCTGCAATTCTATTAATAGTATCTCTTCTTTCAGATGACCAGTTAAAGGCATTTATTAAACTGACAGAAGAATTAGGGATGGATGCATTAGTTGAGGCACATAATGAAATAGAAATCCGCCGTGGAATCGAACAAGGGGCAAAAATCATCGGTGTTAATAACAGGGATTTAAAGACCTTCACGGTAGATTCCATGAATAGCGTAAACCTTAGGAAAATAGCGGATCCAGAGGTGGTTTTTGTATCTGAAAGTGGAATAAAAACGGCTGCAGATATTGCATTATTAAGAGAGAATCATATTGATGCGGTTCTCATTGGAGAGACTCTTATGCGAGCAGAAGATAAAAAATCTATGTTAGAGGAATTAAATGGAGGAGCTATAAACCCCTAAAATAAAGGATTCTAATTAAAAAATAAAACAGGATTAAATTTATGAAAACAAAGATTAAGCTATGTGGGATAAAAAGCATAGAAGATGTGGGGATAATGAATGAAAATCTGCCGGATTACTGTGGATTTATAATAGACTTTCCAAAAAGTCACCGCTCTTTGACGAAAGAAGTGGTAAGAGAACTTTCAAATAAGTTAGATCCCTCTATAAAAAAGGTGGGCGTATTTGTAAATTCTCCCATAGAAGATGTGATGATGCTTCTAGAGGACGATGTAATCCAAATGGCACAGCTTCATGGAGATGAAGATGAGGATTATATCAAAGAGCTTCAGAAGAAAACAAATAAGCCTGTCATGAAAGTTATCATCATGAGAGATGAATTTGATGTATTTCGAGCAAATGAATCTCCTGCTGATTTTGTACTTTTAGATGCAGGCAAGGGAAGTGGTCAGGCGTTCAATTGGGATCTTCTTAAAGATATGAAACGAGAGTATTTTTTGGCCGGAGGACTTCATGAAGGAAATTTAAAGAAAGCTGTTGTAACACTTCGCCCTTACGCCATTGATTTGAGTTCTTCTATAGAAACGGATGGTAGAAAAGATCCCCAAAAAGTAAAAACCATTATGGAAATAATGGGTGATATCCCATAAAATTATGATTTGAAACTATTTCAGATAGAAAAAAGATTATGAAACAAAAGAAAGGAAACCTTATGAGTAACGGAAGATTTGGTATTCATGGCGGTCAGTATATACCTGAAACTCTAATGAATGCCGTGATTGAATTAGAAGAAGCCTATAATCATTACAAAGATGATCCTGAGTTCAACAGAGAATTAACTGATTTATATAATAATTATGCCAATCGTCCTTCCAGATTGTACTTTGCAAAACATATGACAGAGGATCTTGGAGGAGCAAAGGTATATTTAAAAAGAGAAGATTTAAACCATACTGGAGCCCACAAGATTAATAATTGCCTGGGACAGGTTCTTTTAGCAAAGAAAATGGGCAAGACAAGAGTTATTGCAGAAACAGGAGCAGGTCAGCATGGAGTTGCAACTGCAACGGTAGCAGCCCTTATGGGAATGGAATGTGAAGTGTTTATGGGGGAAGAGGATACTCGTCGCCAGGCATTGAATGTATATCGTATGAAACTTCTTGGAGCAAAGGTCCATCCTGTAACATCAGGTACAGCGACATTAAAGGATGCTGTTTCAGAGACCATGCGTGAATGGACCAATCGTATTGACGATACTCACTATGTACTTGGTTCTGTAATGGGACCACATCCTTTCCCAACCATTGTCAGAGATTATCAGGCAATTATCTCAAGAGAAATTAAGCAACAGATGATGGAAGTAGAAGGCCGTCTTCCGGATGCAGTATTAGCCTGTGTTGGTGGAGGAAGTAATGCCATTGGAAGCTTTTATCATTTCATTGACGATGAAGGAGTTCGTTTAATTGGTTGCGAAGCCGCAGGTCGTGGAGTAAACACAAAAGATACAGCGGCAACCATAGCTACCGGAAAACTTGGCATATTCCACGGAATGAAATCATATTTTTGTCAGGACGAATATGGCCAGATTGCCCCTGTTTATTCTATTTCGGCAGGACTTGATTATCCTGGAATCGGACCGGAACACGCAATGCTTTATGATAGTGGTAGAGCAGAATATGTTTCCATTACAGATGAGGAGGCTGTAAATGCCTTTGAATATTTGTCAAAAACAGAAGGAATTATTCCGGCAATCGAGAGTTCTCATGCAATCGCACATGCTCTTAAGATTGTTCCAAAGATGGATAAGGATCAGATTGTAGTAATTACAGTATCTGGTCGTGGCGATAAAGATGTAGCAGCAATCGCTCGATATAGAGGGGAGGATATCAATGAGTAAAAAAATTAAAGAGGCTTTTTCCAATGGAAAAGCATTTATTCCTTTTATTACCTGTGGCGATCCTTCTTTGGAGGTAACAGAGCAACTTGTTTATGCCATGGAAGAGGCTGGTGCGGATTTAATAGAACTTGGAATTCCCTTTTCAGATCCCACGGCAGAAGGCCCTGTCATTCAAGAGGCAAATATAAGAGCCCTTTCTGGTGGTGTTACAACAGATAAGGTATTTGATATGGTGGTATCAATCCGTAAAAACACAGATATACCAATGGTATTTATGACTTATGCAAATGTGGTTTTTTCTTATGGTATTGAGCGCTTTATGAAAAGAGCAAAGGAAGTAGGCATGAATGGTCTTATTTTGCCAGATGTTCCTTACGAAGAAAAAGAGGAATTTGCCTCTGTTGCAAGAACCTATGACCTGGAGTTTGTTTCACTAATCGCTCCAACTTCTCATGAGAGAATAAAAACCATAGCAAAGGACGCAGAGGGATTTGTTTATTGTGTTTCATCCCTAGGTGTGACCGGCGTTCGTACAGAGATTACAACGGATATAGGAGCAATGGTTGA
>JAILMB010000185.1 GCA_024692825.1 Lachnospiraceae bacterium
CCTCTTAGGGCTATATAAATATCCGTTAAATGTTCTGGCAAAAAATATTTTTTCTTTTTGGAAATTGTTACAATTTCACCACCGGAAGCTTCAATAATTCCTTTTATTTCTTCAGATGTAAATCCTTCAAACAATCTACACCCTTCAAGAATTTTTTTATACTGATTAAATATATCCATTCCATCACCATATTTTTTACTTTTCAAAAAACTCTATAATATGTTTCATGGCCATTTCACATCCCTTTGGAGTAAAACCATGTCCCTCTCCTTCTAGGATTACAAGTTCACTTTTTTCGAAAGTCTCTATGGCCTGATCTATGACACTTCTTGGAACCAGGGCATCCTGATCACCATATACAATCATAATAGGATTTTTAAAAGTGCCAATATGTTCAAAAGTATAAAAATCTCTTATTTCTTCAAAGAAGGCTCTTCCTAATTTCATATCCATAAGATCTGTTATCTCTGGAATATCCTCCACAGACTTATAATTTCTTCTCCAATCTTCAGGTATATTTAATGCAGGATAATAAAGTGCTGCTGCCCTTACTTTATCCTGTAATTCATCTAATACCAGGGATGTAACAAAGCCTCCCTGACTGCCCCCAAATAAATAGATTGGTAAATCTTTTGCAACTTCCAAAGAAGAGATATCTTCTACCACCGCCAGTAAATCTTCTTTTTCTGTAGAGATTTTCATTTCCGTCGTTTTTAATCCCTTACTTCTGGATCGGACAGATCCGCCACAAAAATCGTATGCAAAAGCCACATAACCATTTCTTGCAAAAGTAGTACATTCAAAATCAAAGTCATCTCCAATTCCGTTGTAACCGTGACTTAAAATAACAACACCCTTTTTTTCTGCATCTGTCGAATAAAATAAATTTCCATAAATGCTTCGTGTTCCATTTGCTACTACATGTTCTTCTTTTTTCATTTCCATTTTACTATGCCCCCAATTTTAGTCTGATGGTGTATTTTTACCATCCATACAATTATACATAATCTCACAGGCCTCTGCTAACTTTTCTATTTGAATATTAGAATAATCCAAAATAAACATATGCTCTTTAATTTTATTTTTTGTCATGTAATAATCCGAAATGGTATCAATGTGAATCCCCTCTTCCTCCAACCTTTGTTTCATTTCTTCATCCGATACTTTTGTTTGTAGTTTTAAAATAAAATGAAGACCTGCACTACTTTCAATAATTTCACAACTATCCCTGATGGAACTGTCATAAATACATTTTATGACCTGTTTTCTTTGTCTTACATAATATAGACGCATCCGATTAATATGTTTTTCGAAATATCCTTCCCGTATAAATTTTGTCAAAATATACTGCTCAAAGTTTGACACCGTACAGGAACGGAAGGAAAATTTTTCATAAAACTTATTTGCCAGATGCACAGGAAGCACCATATAACTGACACGAATAGTAGGTGTCAAAGATTTTGAAAAGGTGTTCATATAGATTACCTTTTCGCAACCATCTATACTAAATAACGTTGGAAGTGGCTTTCCATTGTAGCGAAATTCACTATCATAATCATCCTCTAAAATATATCTTCCCTCTATCTCATTGGCCCAGGATAACAGTTCATATCTTCTGCTAACCGGGGTCATTATTCCCGTTGGAAAATGGTGGTTTGGACTAATATGAGCAATCTGTGCTTTTGACTTTCGAAGGGAATCTAACTCCACTCCCCATTCATCTAAACTTATGAATTTCGGCTTTACTTCATACTGTCCGTAGATTTTTAGAAGTTTTTTATATCCAGGATTTTCAATTCCATAGATTTTATCCCGTCCTAAAAGTTGCACCAAGAGTCCATATAAATACTCTGTTCCCGCACCAATAACGATTTGATTTGGATCAACTGCCATTCCTCGAAAGGATTGTAGGTGCATGGCAATAGCTTCTCGAAGTTCTAAAAGTCCTGCACCTGGGGCTATCTGCATTAACCCCTCTTTATTTTCCGATAACACTTCCCGACCAAGTCTTGCCCAAATAGAAAAAGGAAAATTATCTGTATTCATTCTGTTATAGGCAAAATCATACTGATACTCTTTCTTCTTTGGAATTTTAATATCGTAAGATACACTCTTTTTTTCTCTTACCACATGGAAATCAGAGACAAAGTACCCTCTTCTCTCTACTGCATAAATATAACCTTCTGCAATCAACTGGTCATATGCATTCTGAATCGTTATGGTACTAATCCCATTATTTCTTGCAAAGGTTCTTTTGGAGGGAAGTTTTTCATTTGGTTTTAAATTTCCTGATAAAATGTCCTCTTTGATGCACTTATAAATGTACTCATACACAGGACCTTCCACCGTTTCATAATTATAGGTCAACATTTTTGTAATCTCTTTTCTGACATCTATTTTCTTTTCATTTTGAATATTTTTATATAACCACAGATATTATATTATGCTTACAGCTTACATACAAGGAGGAAATAAAATGTCAAATAAACAAATAGAATTAAATCGAGGATTAGCTCAAATGCTAAAGGGTGGCGTCATTATGGACGTAACCACTCCCGAGCAGGCAAAGATTGCGGAAGAAGCTGGAGCTTGTGCTGTTATGGCACTTGAGCGAATCCCTGCAGATATCAGAGCTGCCGGTGGCGTATCTCGAATGAGTGATCCTAAAATGATACAGGGAATCCAGGAGGCTGTTAGTATTCCTGTTATGGCGAAATGCAGAATTGGTCATATTGCAGAAGCACAGATT
>JAILMB010000259.1 GCA_024692825.1 Lachnospiraceae bacterium
AAATGGATATCAAATTTATTAAACGCGACGTTTTAAAAGAAAAACCGCAGGATGAATCCAAATTAGGATTCGGAAAGTACATGACAGACTACATGTTTGTTATGGATTGGACAAAAGATGAAGGTTGGCATGATGCACGAATTGAACCCAATGCTCCGATTCCCCTAGATCCAGCTTGCGTTACCTTACATTACGCCCAGGAAACTTTTGAAGGATTAAAGGCATACCGTACAGAGGAAGGAAAGATTCAGTTATTCCGTCCTGAAATGAACGCAAAGAGAATGATTAATTCAAACGCTCGTCTTTGCATGCCTGAATTCCCAGTAGATATGTTCGTAGAAGCAGTAAAGGCTATTGTTAAATGTGAAGAAGACTGGGTTCCTCATGCAAAGGATACTTCTCTTTACATCCGTCCTTTCATGTTTGCTACAGAGGCAGCTCTTGGTGTACATATGGCAAGTGCTTACAAGTTCATCATTATTTGTTGCCCGGTTGGAGCTTATTATCCTACAGGACTTGATCCTGTTAAGATCTTAGTTGAAGACGAATTGGTTCGTGCCGTAAAGGGTGGTACAGGATTTACCAAATGCGGTGGAAACTATGCAGGTTCTATTCTAGGACAGGTTAAGGCAGAGAAGCTTGGATATACTCAGGTACTTTGGCTTGATGGTGAAGAAAGAAAATATGTAGAAGAAGTTGGTACCATGAACATTATGTTCAAGATTGCCGGCGAGATTTATACAGCAGCAATTGAAGGAACCGTACTTCCTGGTGTTACACGTGATTCTATGATTCACTTATTACGTGACTGGGGATATAAGGTAAATGAAGGAAAGCTTTCTGTTGATGATTTAATGAAGGCAGGTCATGATGGTACTTTGGAAGAAGTATTTGGTACAGGTACTGCAGCAGTTATCTCACCAGTAGGAGAACTTCGTTATAAAGATGATGTTGTTACTATTAACGATATGAAGACGGGTGAACTTACTCAGAAGCTCTACGATACTTTAACAGGTATTCAGTGGGGAAGACTTGAAGATAAATATGGTTGGACCGTGCCGGTAGAATAGACACGGATATTCATCAAAAAAGGAAGATGAATATTGGTTTGTAGATACCAATTTCACCTTCCTTTTTTTATAAATGTAAGCATGAAAAAAACAACCTAAACGGTAGGTTGTTTTAAAGGGGGTTATATAAAGGGGAAATACTTAAGGATGTGAAGGGGATCACATTCGTTCCTTAAGACATTTACTATTATAGAACCTCATATGGGTAAAATCTATAGGATTAACGACGAAATACACAAAAAGTATGTTGTAAATTTGTGCAACTTGTACAAAGGGAGTAGTAATAGCCACATGAATAGGGAAGAATTAAGTCAGTTTCGGCAACAAGTGAAAGAGAATGAGGATCTGTCAAAAGAACTTACGGGAAAGTTTTCTGAAATTAAGGAAGCTCTTTTTTGTGATGATCCAAAGTCTAGAAAAAATGCAGCTTTGTTACTAGGAGACTTATCCTGGATGGAAAGTGAAAAGCAAGAAGTTTTTCGAGCTTTGTATGAGGCCTATGACAAAGAAGTGGTGTTGTATGTTCGCTTTGCTTATTTAAAGGCCATTCATAAGATGGGAATATCTTTACCTGAGTCTGTAAATCAGGAGTTAGAAAAGAGATTTCAATATCTTTTGAGAGAAGAAGTGGCTGTGGAAGAAAAGAAACACATCAAAGAAGAGATGCGTTGGATTATGATGTTGTTAGACCGTGGAGAGCGTGCCCATACTTTTAAAGGTATTAAGAAAAAAGTGCCGCTGCTTTTAACGGTTTCAAAAGATCATGAAAACTATCTTCTAAGCGAGTTGAAAAGAAAGGGAGCAAACCCTGATGATTTGCGAAAAACTCCATTTGGCGTAAGGGTCATGACGGAAGACATCGCCCCTATACTTTCCTCTCGTATATATGATAAAATATATTTCATCGTTCCAATCAAACGTGGATCGAAACTCTTGGTTTCTAATATGGAAGAAACCATCAAAGAATCTATGCTTTCTCACATGCTATCCATGTATTTAGATGGAGAGGGTGCCATTCCGTTTCGTGTCAGTGTAAAGCTTTTTAAAACGGACAAGGATGAGACTCATCGCATGGCAGAAGTATTTACAAATACCATAGAATCTTTATTCCCAGGAAGATTATTCAATGCTCCCGGAAATTATGAAATTGAACTTTTCTTTGCTCAGCGTGGGGACGAGAGCTTTGGAATGTATCTATGGTTTCAAGATTTTAAGAATCCAAGATTTGATTATCGAAATACCAAGGTGGCTACTTCTATGGCGCCTACAAAGGCAGCAACGATGCTAGAGATGGCCTATCCCTATCTCCAGGAAGGCGGATTTTGCTTAGATCCTTTCTGTGGAACGGGAACCTTATTAATAGAGAGACAAATGTTGAAAAAGCCCAAGGAGACCTTTGGTACCGATATTTATGGCGTAGCGATTTCCGAGGCGAGAGAAGCTACAAAGTCCATAGGGGCAAATATCAACTTTATCAATAGAGATTACTTTGACTTCACCTTTGATGGGGATTTCAATGAAATCATTACAGAATTTCCGGATCTATTCCATAAGGATAAGGAAGAAAAAGAGAAATTTTTAAAGAAGTTTTTTTCAGCTTCGGCTGCTCTTACGAAAAAGGGTGCAAAAATCATTCTTCTTACCAATGAAAATGGATCCATTAAACAACAGATTAAGAGAAATCCGGATGTTAGACTTGAACGGGAACTCCCCTTCGGTGGACGAAGAAGCCTGTTTATTATAGAACGAAATTAAATTACAAGGAGACCTAGATGACTTCAGCTGAACTTGAGTTGAATATTGATATAAATGCATTCCAAAAGATGCAGGATGCCTTTTGTGAAAGCAACCATGTGTATGCCATGTGTTTTGATACAAAGTTCCATGAACTCACTCACTTTTCCGGCAGTGAAGAAAACGAGGAGTATTTTGCACAGTTTGTATCTCAGGAACTTCGCCAGGCCATTGTGGCTTCTTTTCAGGATAACAGTATCGAAAATATAATTTCAGCAGAGCCAAATGAGCCCTTTGTCTTTTTCAATGGCGTAGCTATTCGCGATGATGAAGATATGTTGATTGGTGTCATGATGATCTTTGGAATCGCAGGGGAACTTCTCACAGAAGAAGACCAGGTCCCAAAAGATGTTACGACCACAAGCTATAATGACTTTAACAGCAGTGTAGCTCTTATGGAAATCTTAATGAGCAACTACTTTTCTGCAAAGATGCGTGGCAGTCGTTTAGAAAGCCAGTTAGAGGAAAAAGAGCTTTCCGGCAAACATATGCGCATTTTATTAGAGCGAAATGAAGTCATTACTTCTGTTTTAAAGCGTATGGAATCTGACAATGATTTTGCCAAGATTTCTGAAGATATTTTAGGAGATGTTGGAAGCTTTTTAAATCTTACCAATGCCTCTTTGCTTCGACTAAATCCTGATGAACACACCGTAGATATGATTTGCGAGTGGGTTGGACGTGGTGGAAAAAGTATGATTTCCAAATTCTTTGGAGTGGAAAAAAATACCATTCCATTTTTTACCGGTCGACCTTATACCATTTCATCGGATGCTATTTTACCGGAGAATTTCCAATCTTATTTTTTAAGCTATGACGTTACAGCGGGCGTATTTTTACCATTGCTTGTCAATGATAAATTAGGAATGTATGTCTGCTTTTCTATGGGAAATGAACCAAGAAAGTGGTCAGTAGATGACGTGAAACTTTTAAATGATGTAAAGGTAGTGCTTCAGACCATTCTTGTAAAGCGTGTTACGAAAAACTCCCTGGCTTCTTCTTATGC
>JAILMB010000221.1 GCA_024692825.1 Lachnospiraceae bacterium
TGACTTAATGAAGGAAGCCGGCGTGAAGTTTGTAGTAAATGCAGATATTGGCAAGGATATTAAGGCAAAGGATTTGGAAAAGGACTATGATGCTGTCATTTTGGCATGTGGTGCATCCAATCCTAGAAATATTGATGCTCCTGGCAGAGATGCGAAGGGAATTTATTTTGCAGTAGATTTCTTAACCCAGGTAACAAAGTCTTTGTTAGACAGTGCATTTGCAAACCCTCCTTACGATATGGTTCAAGGTAAGGATGTTATTGTCATTGGTGGCGGAGATACAGGAAATGACTGTGTGGGAAGCTGCATTCGACTTGGTGCAAAAAGCGTAAAACAGTTAGAGATGATGCCTATGCCATCCTGTGAGAGACTGGCGTCAAATCCCTGGCCACAGTGGCCTAGGGTCTTAAAAACTGATTATGGTCAGGAAGAGGCAATCTGGAAGTTTGGTTCTGATCCTCGAGTTTACCAGACCACAGTGAAGGAATTTATAAAGGATAAAAAGGGAAATCTAAAGGAAGTAGTATTAGTTTCTTTAGAATCGAAAAAGGATGAAGCTACAGGACGAATGATGATGGTTCCTGTAGAAGGAAGCGAGAAAAAGGTTACTTGTCAGATGGTGCTCATTGCAGCTGGATTTTTAGGAAGTGAAAAGTACGTAACAGACGCCTTTGGAGTGGAGACAGATGGTCGTACTAATGTAGCTACAAAACCTGGTGAATATGCATCAACAAAGAAAAATGTGTATGTTTGCGGTGATATGCATCGCGGACAGTCCTTAGTTGTTTGGGCTATTTCAGAAGGACAGCAGGCTGCCCGGGAAGTTGACGAAGCATTGATGGGATATAGTAATTTATAAGAAAGAAGGCACATAAAAATGACAAAGTATATTTTTGTAACCGGAGGAGTGGTTTCCGGATTAGGAAAAGGAATTACAGCAGCGTCATTGGGACGTTTGTTAAAAGCAAGAGGATTAAAGGTGGCAGCTCAAAAGCTAGATCCTTATATCAATGTTGATCCTGGAACCATGAGCCCTTATCAGCATGGAGAAGTATACGTAACGGAAGACGGAGCGGAGACAGACCTGGATTTGGGACACTATGAGAGATTCATCGATGAAAATTTGACGAAGTACTCCAACCTTACTTCGGGAAAAGTATACTGGAATGTTTTAAACAAGGAAAGAAGAGGAGAATACCTGGGCTCAACAGTTCAGGTAATTCCCCATATTACCAACGAAATTAAAGAATTTGTTTATCATGCAGCCAAGGAAACAGATGCAGATGTAATCATCACAGAGATTGGTGGAACCATTGGAGATATTGAATCACAGCCATTTTTAGAAGCAGTTCGTCAGATTTCTCTTGAGGTGGGAAAGGAAAATTCTCTTTTCATCCACGTTACCTTAGTTCCTTATTTAAGAGGATCAGATGAGCATAAGTCAAAGCCAACACAGCATTCTGTAAAGGAATTACAGGGAATGGGAATTAACCCGGATATTATTGTATTGCGCTGTGACGAACCACTAGAAGAGAGTATCTTTAAAAAGATTTCCCTATTTTGTAACGTGGAAGACGATTGTGTAATTGAAAATAGAACCTTAGGTAGTCTGTATGAAGCACCATTAATGCTCGAAAGATCAAACTTTTCTTCTGTAGTATGTAGAAAACTACACATCGATGCCCCTCAACCTGATTTAACAGAATGGAATTCCTTAATTCAAAGCATTGGACGAAGAGATAAGACCGTTACCATTGGATTGGTTGGAAAATATGTACAGCTTCATGACGCTTACCTTTCTGTAGCAGAAGCTTTGACTCATGCAGGATTTTCCTACAATGCTCATGTAGAAATCGAGTGGATTGATTCCGATGAATTAACAGAGAAAAACTATGAAGAGGTGTTGTCAAAAGTTGATGGTATTATTGTTCCAGGCGGTTTTGGAAATCGTGGAACAGAAGGTATGATTTTGGCAGCAAAATATGCAAGGGAACATGAAGTACCTTACTTTGGTATCTGCCTGGGAATGCAGATTGCTGTGATTGAATTCGCACGTCATGTTGCCGGAATTTCAGATGCCTGCTCAGGAGAGTTTGAAGAGGCATCTGCTCATAAAGTCATTGATTTCATGCCCGGTCAGTCCGATGAGGTAGACAAGGGCGGCACTCTTCGTTTGGGTGCATATCCTTGTGAAATTAAGGCAGGAACTCTGATGGAAAGATGTTATCAGACCTTAAGTATTTCCGAACGTCATCGTCATAGATATGAGTTTAATAATGATTATCGTGATACCTTATCAGAGGCTGGACTTGTGATTTCAGGAACTTCGCCGGATAACCGATTGGTAGAGACTGTGGAAATAAAAGAGCATCCATTCTTTATTGGTGTTCAGTATCATCCAGAGTTTAAATCAAGACCGAACCGTCCACATCCAATCTTTAAGGAGTTTGTGAAAGCATCCCTGGAAAACTTTGTGAAAAAAGAACAATAAAATTAGCGATATTTTTCCTAATACGTAATATAATACAACCATGGTTGAATTGAAGCCGATGACAAAAACAGACATGGATTAGATTGATATATGAAGGAGAATTTATGGAATATACCGTAGATGAAGTACTAAAGTTTATAGAAGAGGAAGACGTAAAGTTTATTCGTCTTGCTTTTCGTGATGCCTATGGCGTTCAAAAGAATATTTCCGTTACTCCCGGAGAAGTAAAAAAAGCATTTGATGAGGGAAGCCCGATAAATGCGAGAAAAATTGCTGGATTTGGAGATTGTCCATATGGCGTTTTGTATCTTTTCCCGGATCCAAATACAATGGCCATTCTACCATGGCGTCCTGATAGCGGAAGAGTAATCCGTCTATTTTGTGATGTATATACGCCAGAAGGCAAGCTTTATGAGTCCGATACAAGAGGCATATTGAAAAAGGCCATTGCAGATGCAAAGTCAAAAGATGTTCGATTTAAATTTGGTACAGAAACAGAGTTTTACTTATTCTTAAAGGACGATGAGGGTAACCCTACAAGAACACCCTATGATTGTGCCGGGTATTTAGATATTGCACCTTTGGATAAGTGCGAAAACGTTCGTCGAGAGATTTGCCTTACCATTGAGCGTATGGGATTGACACCGGAGAGATCTCATCATGAGAGAGGACCTGGACAAAACGAAATTGATTTCCATTATGGTAAACCATTAACGGCAGCAGACCAGATGACTACCTTTAAAATGGTAGTAAGTACTATTGCTGATCGTTATGGTCTTGAAGCAGATTTTTCTCCTAGACCTCTGGAATCTGAGCCGGGAAACGGTTATCACATTAATATTTATGCAAGAAATTCCGAGGGCGAGGATATGGCAAAGTATGCCGCTGCAGGAATTTTAGATAAAATTCGAGAGATGACTCTGTTTTTAAATCCAAGAGAAGATTCCTATTCAAGACTTGGAAATGATTCTGCTCCAGATAAGGTAAACTGGTCAAGCATGGATGACACAGAGCTTTTATATATTGATACCTATAAGGAATCCACAAGAGTAGAACTTCGTTCTCCTGATGCTTCTAGTAATCCATACCTTGTATATTCTCTTTTAATTTACGCTGGATTATACGGAATAGAAAACAAGCTGGATTTGCCTAGTGGTGATGAGATTGCATCTTCTCTTCCTACATCAAAGAAGGAAGCCGCAAAGCTTGCATTAGAAAGTGAATTTATTAAAAATATTGTTCCTGAGGAAATTATTAAAGAATACGTTTCTTAAGGTGAGATTGGATACAAAGGAGAGCATATCTTATGGCAAAACAAAAAGATATATCCCATTCCATATTAATCGTATCATCCTCAGAGCAGTTTGAAATGCAGGTAAAGAA
>JAILMB010000294.1 GCA_024692825.1 Lachnospiraceae bacterium
TGTAAAGGTCTTGCATATTCCTTTAAAACCCTTTAGAATCATTCACTATGTGAGTGTGTGAAAAAATGAATATTTAGCAAAACAGGTGAAAGCCTGCGACGCAAAGCTATAGGGACTTTAACATGTCAGCCAGTTGCAACACATATTAGCACAAGGGAGACGTGGGCCCCTCGGTGCTATTTTTTATTTATCGGTTTTGAAAGGTGAGAAAGATGAAAAAAAATCAGAAATTGGTCAGAAATGTTTTACTCTTATCTTCGTTACTTGCAATTATCTTAACAGCATTAATAGCCTCTTTAGGAATTAGAGGTATTCGAACAGCATATTATGAATCCTTTGAGGAGGAATTACATGCAGCAGCAGTTATGTTGAAAGGTCAAATTACAAATCAGTGGAGTGGTGATTGGAGCCAGTCTTCAGATGGTGTAGTTTACAAAGGAAAAACAGATATTCATGATATCTTAGTGGCCCAGTTAGATGAGCTACATGAAGAAACGGGTATCAGTTTTACCTTCTTTTATGGAGATACAAGATATGCAACATCTCTAGTAGATGCAGGAACCGGGGATCGTATGGAAGGTACGACGGCATCAGAAGAAATAGTAGATACTGTATTAAAGCAAGGTGAAGAAAAACTTGCAATGAATTTCGAAATTGGTGGAGAGAATTTCTACGCTTACTATCTTCCTCTTACAAATGACAGTGGGGATGTAGTGGGAATGGTCTTTGCCGGAAGAGAAACAGAAAGTGTAGATAAGAATATTCTTTTAGCCACTTTCATTATCACAGGAATTTTCTTATTCTTTGCAACCCTAAATACTCTTATGGGACATTTCTTTGTGAAAAAGTCCGATAAGGCCATGAAGGGAATTCTTACAGGATTACACAATCTTGAAAATGGTAAGCTTTCCTTCTATATTGACGATGCGACCTTTGATCGTAAAGATGAACTTGGCATTATTGCTTCAAGTGCCGCTGAACTTCGTGATAAATTACAGGATGTCATTCAAACGACAATGAATTTATCCGATGAAGTTACAGGATCTGGAGAATCATTAGCTTCTTCTGCAGATACTGCATCCCATGTGGCAGAGCAGGTAACAAATGCAGTAGAAGAAATTAGTAAGGGTGCAGTTTCTCAGGCAGAGAATGTAGAATCATCACTAACAAATACAGAAGAAATGGGCGATAGTATTGATGATATTACAAGCAGTGTAGAGTCCTTATCAAGTGCAGCAGATGAAATGCAGCAGGATGCGGAAAAAACAGTTGCAGCCATTAACGAGTTAATGAGTCAAAACGAGACCGTTATGGAATCAATGGAAGAGATTCATGGTCAGATTAGAAATACCAATGATGCAGTTCAGGAAATTGCAGAAGCTTCTAATATTATTACCTCTATTTCTGAGCAGACAAATCTTTTGTCTTTAAATGCTTCAATTGAGGCAGCTCGTGCCGGAGATTATGGAAAAGGCTTTGCCGTAGTTGCATCTGAGATTGGTTCTTTGGCTGTTCAGTCAAAGGAAGCTGCCGTTTCTATTGGAAAGATTGTAAATCAGTTGGTTAGTGAATCTCAAAAGAGTGTAGATACCATTGAGGACTTAAATACCGCATTTAATATGCAAAATGACAAGTTAAATCAGACAAAAACTGATATGGATGGTGTGGTAGAAAACGTAGAAAATGTAGATGCCAGTGCACAGGTGATTTCTGAAAAGGTACATTCCTTAAATCAGTTAAAGGTAAGCTTTAACGAAATAATTGAAGAACTTTCTGCAATTTCTCAGCAGAACGCTGCTTCTTCCCAGGAGACAAATGCTTCTATGGAAGAATTAAATGCAACCTTTGCTGTTATTGCAGAATCAGCCCAGGATTTAAGAAGTCTGGCAGAAGAATTAAATGCTAAGATGAACTTCTTTAGTCTAGAGGAAGATGAAGTGGCTGTAGAAGCGTAAAAAGTATAATTTAAAACGCAGTAGAAATAATCCATAGAAACTCTTATAATAGTTATATCTTGATGATATGACATAAGGAGGGTTTCTATGGATTTTTTAAATAAACTCGGTGATTCCATTGTGAACGCTGGAAAAGAAGTGACAGAAAAGGCAAAGGATTACACCGATGCTGGAAAGCTTCAATATGAAATCAGTAAAAAGAAATCTGAGATTAATGAAAAATATAGAGCCTTGGGAAAAAAATACTATGCAGAACATATGGAAGAAAAAGATGATTCCATTGTTTGTATTACAGCAGCAATAGATGAACTTCACGAGTTAGAAAGAAGACTAGCAGATACAAAGGGTGGCATTCGTTGTGAAAAATGTGGTGCTATTGTTCCACTAGGATCGTCCTTCTGCGGAAAGTGTGGCGCAAAAGTCGGTGGCATGTTTGAAGAAGAGGATGAGGAAGACATCTTCGATTAAGAAACGCTAGATTTTTTACTCAATTGATATTTACGGTTTTACACATAGGGGAGAAGGAACATGTATTATGCGAGTTTTGGAGTTTTAGCACTGGTTTTACATATCATAATCAATTATGATTTGTTACTAAAAGATGAATATAGGGAAATACTGCCCGCAAACCGGATGTATAGACAATATTTATATGCAGTAATTGTCTTTTACATAACAGATATTTTGTGGGGGTATTTATATGAGAAAAAGTGGATTGCGGTATGTAACGTGGACACTTTTTTCTTTTTTTTAAGCATGGCGATATCTGTGTTTTTCTGGACAAGATTTGTGATTTATTATTTGGACGATAAAGGTATCTTCAGTAAGTTATTATATGTGGCTGGTTGGATAATTATTGGATACCATGCCCTGGTGCTTATTATTAACATTTTTTATCCTGTGTTGTTTAAGTTTGAAGCTGATGGAATCTATATAGCCTTGCCTGGACGTTACGTCATATTGACGATGCAAATCATATTATTTGTGGGAAGCTCTATACATTCCCTAGTTATGGCTCTTCAACAAGAGGGAAAGATTCGATTTCACTATCGAACAATAGGTGTTTCAGGATTGGGAATGTCATTATTTATCGTGTTACAGTGTTTTACACCTTTGCTTCCATATTATTCGGTTGGCTGTATGATAGGAACGGCGCTTTTACACACCTTTGTCTTAGAAGATGAAAGAAAAGAACGTCAACAGGAACTGATTGATCTATTAGAGAGAGAAAAGAAGAATCGTAAGGAATTAGAAAGTGCAAAACGAATGGCTTATACGGATTCTCTTACAGGCGTGAAAAATAAACATGCCTACTTTGAAATGGAAAAATCTATTGATGAACGTATTCAAGATGGATTCCAGGACTTTGGCGTAGTGGCCTTTGATTTAAATGGATTAAAGATTATAAACGATACCTATGGTCATGAAGAGGGAGATCGGGTAATCAAATCCGCCTGTCGATTTATTTGTGGCATCTATCAGCATAGCCCCGTATTTCGAATTGGCGGGGATGAGTTTACGGTAATTTTGGAAGGACAGGATTTCGAACAGAGAGAAGAATTACTGAAGACTTTTAATTCAGAGATTGAAAAAAATCTTAAACACGGCGGTGTTATAGTTGCCTGCGGGTGTGCTGTTTTTCAGGCAGATGAGGACAACTGTTATCAGTCAGTGTTTGAAAGAGCAGATCGAAAAATGTATGGTCGTAAAGCAAAACTAAAAGAAATGCAATGACAACAGACACTAGGTCAGTTGTCGAAGTGCATTTTTATAGTCAGAAATGGTCTTTGCTTTTCGAATGTTTTTTATAACTTTTTCTTCTGAAGGGTAGTTTTGTTGCCAAAAAGCCCAAAACTCCTTCATTCGGTAGAGGACCGGTTTATCTCCAGAAAAGCGTTCTTCATATTTCGACAGCAACACTGACTGAAATTCCTGGAATTTTTGCATATCAAATTCTTTTGGGCCATTTTTATAGTGGAATGCAAGTTCTGGGTTTGCAATCATAGCCCGACCAATCATAAGAGCATGAATATCCGGATAAGCAGTTTCAGATTTTTCTATATCAGAAATGGATGTTATTTCCCCGTTTAAAACAATCTTTGCCTTTGCGTGTGTAAGGGTGTAGTCAATATACTCAGGTCGAATAGGTTCACGGTAAAAGTCCGATTGAATTCTGGGATGGAGGGTGATTTCAGAGATGGGATATTTATTAAAGATCTCCAGTATCTCATAGAATTCCTCTGGATCCACCTTTCCAAGTCTGGTTTTAATGGAAATATCAGGTATCTTTTGGCCGGGATTACAAAGAGAGGGAAGTGCTTCAAATATTTGAAACAGTAACTCATCTAGTAATTCTGGATAGAATAAAAGACCACTTCCTTTTTTCTTTGCAACAACAGTTCCACTTGGACATCCAAGATTAAAGTTGATTTCCTTATAGCCCATATGAATGATTTCTTTTGCAGCCCACAAAAAATGCTCTGCATTGTTGGTTAAAAGCTGAGGAACTGTGTCTTCTATATTATTTTTCTTTGGATCAATTTCATCAAATTCCCTGGTTGTAAATTTAAAGGTAGAGCAGGGAGATAAAAAGGGAGTAAAGTATTTGTCAACTCCACCATAGTACTCTTCAAATGTATTTCGATAAATGTTATCTGTAATCCCCTCTAGAGGGGCTAAATAAATAGGTTTCATCGCTATTCGCTCTTTCTGTGGTTATTTTGTTATTCTACGAGATTCTAGCAAATAAAAAAACCCCTTTTTAAAGACGAATTTACAACTCTCCCATTTTTTCCCAAAGAAAAGCATCGAGAAAATATACAATGACATAAGTCTTAGAAAATGTTATAATTCCTATGCATTCTACCCTGGTGTAGAAGTGTAATAACCCTCATTTGGGAAAGATTGGAGAAATGGACATGGCAAATAAAGGACCATACTATATGACAACCGCAATTGCTTACACTTCAGGTAAGCCTCATATAGGAAATACTTATGAGATTGTGTTAGCAGATGCAATTGCTAGATTTCGCAGACAGGAAGGTTATGATGTATTCTTCCAGACAGGATCTGACGAACATGGACAAAAGATTGAAGAGAAGGCAAAAGAAGCAGGTATCACTCCTAAGGAGTATGTAGACAATGTTTCTGGCCAGATTAAAGATATTTGGAAGTTAATGAACTCTTCTCATGATAAATTTATTCGTACTACAGATGAAGATCACGAGAAGCAGGTACAAAAGATTTTTAAGAAGTTATATGATCAGGGCGATATTTATAAGGGCTCTTATGAAGGTTGGTACTGTGTGCCGGATGAGAGCTTTTGGACAGAGTCTCAGCTTGTAGATGGAAAGTGCCCGGATTGTGGTCGCCCGGTACAAAAGGCATCGGAAGAAGCTTACTTCTTTAAAATGAGTAAATATGCAGATCGATTGATTGAACATATTAATACCCATCCGGAATTTATTCAGCCTGTTAGCCGCAAGAACGAAATGATGAACAATTTCCTTCTACCAGGACTTCAGGATTTATGTGTTTCTCGTACATCCTTTACCTGGGGAATTCCAGTTACCTTTGATCCAAAGCATGTAACCTATGTTTGGCTGGATGCTTTGACAAACTATATTACCGGAATCGGCTATGATGCAGACGGAAATCACACAGAACAGTTTAAGAAATACTGGCCTGCGGATTTACACCTTATTGGTAAAGACATTATTCGTTTCCATACGATTTACTGGCCAATCTTTTTGATGGCTTTGGATATTCCTTTACCAAAACAGGTATTTGGACATCCATGGTTGATTCAGGCAGATGGAAAGATGTCAAAGTCAAAGGGAAATGTTATCTATGCCGATGATCTTGTAGATATGTTTGGTGTTGATGCAGTACGTTACTTCTTAATTCATGAGATGCCATTTGAAAATGACGGTGTAATTTCCTGGGAATTATTAGTAGAGCGTATCAACTCTGATTTAGCAAATACCTTAGGTAATCTTGTAAACCGTACTATTTCCATGAGTAATAAATACTTTGATGGCGTGGTAGCAGACAAGGGTGTACAGGAAGATGTTGACGAAGATTTGAAGGCAGTTGTTACTTCTGCAAGAGATAAAGTGGAAGCAAAGATGGCAAATCTTCGTGTGGCTGATGCAGTAACAGAGGTATTTTCTGTATTCAAACGTTGTAATAAATACATTGATGAAACAGAGCCTTGGGTACTTGCAAAGGATGAGGCAAAGGCAGATCGACTATCTACCGTTTTATATAACCTTGTTGAGTCCATTACAATTGGAACTTCTCTTCTTACAAGTTTCATGCCAGAAACCTGTGAAAAGATTTTTGCACAGTTAAATGCAAAGGAAGTTGCATATGATGATTTAACTACCTTTGGTCACTATGAAAATGGTACAAAGGTAACCGATACACCAGAAATTTTATTTGAACGTTTGAAGTTAGATGAAATTATGGAAAAGGTAGCTGTATTACAGGAAAAACAGGCAGCTTTAAATGGTGGTTCTTCCGAAGAAAAAGAAGAGGAAGAGGGCATCGATATTGAAGCAAAACCTGAGATTACCTTTGATGATTTTGGTAAAATGCAGTTTCAGGTAGGAGAGATTATCTCTTGTGAGGAAGTGCCAAAGTCCAAAAAGCTGCTTTGTTCACAGGTAAAGATTGGCAGCCAGACAAAACAGATTGTTTCAGGTATTAAGAAATACTATTCTGCTGAAGAGATGGTTGGCAAAAAGGTAATGGTTCTTGTGAACTTAAAACCTGCAAAGCTTGCTGGCGTATTGTCAGAAGGAATGCTCCTTTGTGCAGAAGATGCAGAAGGAAATCTTTCCCTTATGACTCCTGAAAAGGATATGCCATCTGGAGCGGAGATTTGTTAAATGATTTTTGAGAGTCATGCACATTATGACGATGAGAGGTTCGATTCGGACAGAGTCGAACTTCTTTCGTTAATGCAAAAGAAAAATATAGGTCGTATTATAAATGTAGGTTCTACGTTAGATTCTAGCCGTAAAGGGTTGGAGTTGACAAAGGAATATGATTTTATTTATGCAGCCATAGGTGTTCATCCCAGCGATATTTCCTGCCTGGAAGATGAACCGGATGGATTAGAGTGGTTGTATGAAACGGCAAAGAAGGAAAAGAAAGTTGTTTCCATAGGTGAAATAGGACTGGATTATTATTGGGATAAGGAAGAGGAAAATCACCGTATGCAGCGTCAGCGGTATTTAGAACAGCTTGAGATTGCAAGATCTTTGGATTTGCCGGTAATTATACATTCTAGGGATGCTGCAGAAGAGACTTTATCTATTATGAGAGAGGCAGCAGCTAAGGGAACAAAGGGAGTGATTCACTGTTACTCTTATTCGCCAGAGTTAGCAGCAGAGTACGTTAAACTAGGATACTACATTGGAGTTGGAGGAGTCGTTACTTTTAAAAACGGGAAAAAGTTAAAAGAAACGGTTCGACAGATTCCATTGAATCGAATCCTTGTGGAAACGGATAGTCCTTATATGGCACCAACGCCATTCCGGGGACAGAGAAATGATTCCACCTACCTACCTTATGTGATTCAGGAAATCGCTAAATTAAAAGAAATAACAGAAGCAGAAGTAATGGAAGTAACAGAAAAAAATGCTTTTGAATTGTTTTCTAGGGTAAAATAAATTTTCACATTTGTATAAAAATGTGTTTTAATGAAAGAAAGGATTGAATTTTGAGTACATTACATATTTCAAACCCTGCCCGTACCGCAGGAATTATTGAAAAGTACAAATTCAGATTCCAAAAGAAATTTGGTCAGAATTTTTTAATAGATGAACATGTTTTAGAAAAGATTTTGGATTCGGCGGAAATCGGCCCCGATGATGTAGTTGTGGAGGTTGGACCTGGTATTGGTACACTTACAGAGCGACTTTGTGAAAGAGCAAAACACGTTTTAGCTGTTGAAATTGATGCCAATTTAATCCCTATTTTAGAGGAAACATTAAGCCCGTTTCAAAATAAGACTATTCTTAATGCAGATATTTTAAAGGTGGATGTAAAAAAAGAGGTTCAAAAGATCGACCCAAATGCCGAGATAAAGGTGGTGGCGAATCTACCCTACTATATTACAACCCCAATCGTTATGGGATTACTTGAGGGAGAGGTACCCCTAAAATCAATTACAATTATGATACAAAAAGAAGTAGCGGATCGTATGCGAGTTGGTCCCGGTACGAAGGATTACGGTGCTCTTTCCTTGGCAGTACAGTATTACTGTGAGCCGGAATTAGTAACGATCGTATCTAGAAACTGCTTTATGCCCGCCCCTAATGTGGATTCTGCTGTTATATGTTTGAGGAAGCATGCAAATCCACCGGTGAAGGTAGAAGATGAGAAGTTTATGTTTCGCGTGATTAAAGCATCATTTGCGCAGCGTCGAAAGACACTGGCAAATGGGATTGGAAACGCCAGTGATTTGCCGATTACAAAACAGCAAACCATGGAAGTTCTTCGTAGTTTAGGATGGAACGAAAGTCTTCGAGGAGAAACCCTCACCCTTGAAGAATTTGCAGAATTATCAGATGCGCTAAAAAAATTAATCTGATGGGAGGTATCTCGTGGATATTGGTTTATATCGAAGTGAGATACAAAAGTTAATACAGGATATTCAAATGAGTCGTGGAAAAGACCCAAAGCGAACCATAGCATCCTGCAAAGAGTTAGAGCAATATGGACTTTCGCAGAATGATAATGCCCTGATAGGTTTTTCGCGTTTTTCTTTAGGTGAGACCTATTATTTAATGAACGATACGGCTAGCTTTTATCGTGAAATGATTATGTGCCTTGAACCTTTAAAGTCCATTAAGGAGTGGGGCTATTTAACCATGGCCAATAACATGCTAGGTATTATGTCTTTGAACCGGGGAAACGCACCTTTTGCAATGGATTATTACATGCAGGCCATCCATTACTGTCAGGAGTATAGCCTACCTGATTTAGAGTGGGTGGTACATATGAATTTAGGTAATCTTTACTTAAATATTGGAGATCCGGACAGTGCCATTGAAAGTTTTGAGAATGGATATCAATACATTAATAACCATCCGGATTCCGACAATTATATCAGTACTCTTACTGCTGCCTGTGTTGGCTTGGGAAAAGCTTACCTGGATATGGGTGAAGTAAATGTGGCAGATGAGTTTGACCATAGATTGATTCGTGAGTGTATGCCAAAGCTGGTTCCAATGGAAAAGTTGGTGGTGTATTGCTTTGAGGCAAGACTTTACAGTGAACAGGGAAGAGAAGAGGAATGTAAAAAATGTATTTCTCTTATTAAGGATAATTTTAACGAAGAAGTTCCTGTATTAGATGTTTTTGACGATTTTCATGATTATATGAAAATGCTTTTAGATATGGAGCTCTATGATGAGTTTTTAGAGATTTTAAATCTTATGGAGCCTCCAACAAAACGCGCAGGTATTCGAAACTTAGAGAAAAAGCTTCTGATACTAAAAATGAAACGTTTTAAATCCATTGGTGACGAGGAATCCTATGGAAAAGGAGCCATTCAGTATTTTGAAATTGATCAGCTCATGGATCAAGAGACCGGTATGATGATTGCAAATACCATTGAGCTTCGCAGTAGATTAAACGAACTTGCAAATATTACAAGAGAAGTTGAGATTGCAAACCGTGCTCTTCAGATGAAGTCTGAAACAGATGCACTAACAGGAATGCATAACCGCTTGAAGTTAAGTGAATATGCAGACGAAGCCTTTTATCGTTCTGTGAAAAATGGAGTGGGATTTGCCATTGAGATTTTGGATATTGACTATTTCAAGGAATACAATGACAACTACGGTCACCAGGCCGGGGATCGTTGTATCCGATTTGTGGCCGATGCTATTATGAGCTTACAGGCCCATGATGGGGTATTTTGTGCTCGTTACGGCGGTGATGAGTTTACCATTATTTATGAAGGTTACACCGACGAGGAAGTCTTTAAAATCGCTCAGGAATTAAAAGAAAAAATAGTCAGTGCGAATTTTGAACACAAATATACAAAATTGGTAACAAAGACATTAACAGTGTCTCAAGGAATTTACTGGAGCATTCCAGAACATGGACAAAGTCCTTGGAATTATCTTCATGCAGCAGACACCCTTTTATACAAAGTAAAGAAGAGAAGCAGAAATAGTATTATGCTTGGTCATGTCATTGATGGAGAAGATGATGATGTGATTACTGAGGATGGTGAATAAATGTCTCACTATACTTATATTTTAGAGTGTGCCGACGGTAGTTTGTATACGGGCTATACCACAGATTTAGAAAAAAGAGTGAAGGCACATAATTCTGGTAAGGGAGCAAAGTATACAAGAGCAAGACGGCCGGTGAAGTTGGTTTATCATGAAGAGTATGAAACCAAAGAAGAGGCCATGCGAAGAGAATACGAGATTAAGCAATATCCCCGTAAGCAGAAAATGAAGCTGGTAGGTAATAAGGAATAAAATAAGAGGTACCCAGGAATGCACATATTCCCAGGTGCCTCTTTTTTATAGTTCTTGAATTGTAATTAGCCGAAGTATCTGTCTAATAAACCTTTGAAGGCTTTTCCATGACGAGCTTCGTCACGAGCCATTTCATGAACGGTGTCATGGATGGCATCTAAATCCAATGCCTTAGCACGTTTTGCAAGATCAACCTTTCCAGCTGTAGCGCCGTTTTCAGCGTCTACACGCATCTGTAGGTTTTTCTTGGTAGAATCAGTAAGAACTTCACCTAATAGTTCAGCAAATTTAGAAGCGTGATCAGCTTCTTCTAATGCTGCTCTGTGGTAGTAATCACCAATTTCAGGATATCCTTCTCTAAATGCCTGACGACTCATAGCAAGATACATACCAACTTCTGAACACTCAGCTTCGAAATTAGAACGAAGATCCTCAATGATATCCTCAGGAGCACCCTTTGCAACACCAACTACGTGTTCTGCTGCCCATGTCATTTCACCTTCCTGCTTTGTGAACTTTTCAGGACCTACGTGACATACAGGACATTCTGCTGGTGGTTCTTCACCTTCATAAACATAGCCGCAAACACTGCATACCCATTTTGCCATAATAACTCTCCTTTCAACTTTTCATACATACAATACGTTTTGATTAAATCGAATTAATCATTGTAATTAAATTTTACAAAATTCTTTTGCTTGTCGCAATGAAAAGAATGGATTGGATGGAAAAATAAACATAAAAAAACAACCTCTGAAATAAAAAATTCAGAGGCTGACAGTATTTCGTTTCCAAGCCGGATGATTTTAGTTGTGTTGAAAAATATGAGAATATAAATAATGGTCTTCCCAACATCCGTTTAGGAGCACCTTATCTCGAATGAGGCCTTCTCTTTGGAAGTCTAATTTTTCTAATAGATGAATAGAAGGTTCGTTTTTGGGCATTACAATGGCCTCTACTCTTCGAAGGGAAAGCTCCTTATCCATAATTTCCATTCCCTTTGATATGGCCTCTTCCATGTAGCCCTTGCGACGAAAATCCTTATCCATTTTATAGCCTAAGGTAGCACATTTATAGATGGAATGATTGATATTTCGAAAGCTTACAGTGCCAACGATTTGGAAAGGATTTGTTTTTTCAAACAAATAGAGACGAAGCAACTGATTCTTTTTAAAATATTGAAGTTCATAATTTAGCATGACACTGTGATAGTTTAAATTTGTGGCATCTTCAGCCTTTAGTGGTTCATAAAGAGCAAATTCTTTATAGTTTCGTTTATAAAAGTCTAATACCATATGAGCTTCATTGTGGCTTAGGACCTTTAAATACAAATGGTTTGTTTCATAGGTGTGGTTCATAAATCAAGTCCTCGAATTTCTGCTTTCGTAACATAAGTCGACATAATATCTCTGTAGCGAAGTAATTGTTCTTTAGAAGGAGTATGAAGCCCCTTTTTAAGAACGGTTTCTCCATCTTTAAAGGGCTGGATATAGTAGGCCTTTGCGCCCTGTATCCATTCTCCCATTTTATGGAAGTCATCTTCTGTGTGAAATTCGGAAACAACGGTGGTTCGGAATTCATAAGGGAGATGATCTTCTAATAAATAAGAAACACATTCTTCAATTTCTTTTATATTATAGTCTAAAAATCCAACAGTAGCGGGGTATTTTTCTTTGCAGTTTTTAATATCAACCGCCACATATTGAATGAGATCATTTTCTACAAGTGAAATAAGCGTCTTTGAAGAAGTACCATTGGTATCCAGTTTTATATCGAATCCTAAATCCCGTACTTTTTTGCAAAACTCAAAAAGATCTTTTTGTAGGGTACATTCTCCGCCGGTGATTACCAGGCCTTCAAGGGTGTGTCCTCTTTTTTTCAAATGTTTGAAGACTTCCTCTTCGGATATTTCTTCTCCGCCGATGCCGGTAATGAGTTCGCTGTTGTGGCAATAGGGACATTTCATATTGCATCCACCTGTAAAAATAATGGAAGCAATTCTTCCTGGATAATCTAGAAGTGTGGTTTTCTGTAAGCCGAAAATCTTCATGAAATATTCCCCTCCCTCTCAAAAAATGGTAAGATACCAATAAGATTAGTTTTTATTATAGCAAAGCGAAAGGGGAAAAGAAACATGGGCTTAAAGGAGAGCATGGCTGAAAAAAAAGAGATTAAGACTAGAGAAAAATATATGAAAATGGCTCTGAAAGAGGCAGAAAAAGCAGCGAAAGCGAATGAAGTACCCATCGGTTGTGTCATTGTTCATAATGGAAAAGTGATCGCCAAAGATCACAATAGAAGAAATAAAGATAAGTCTGTATTATCACATGCTGAGATTTTATGCATTGGAGAAGCATGTAAGAAAATAAAAGACTGGCGATTGGAAGAGTGTACCATGTATGTGACACTAGAACCATGTCAGATGTGTGCTGGAGCCATTGTACAGGCTCGTGTGCCGGAAGTGGTGATTGGAACCATGAATCCAAAGGCTGGTTGCGCAGGAAGTGTGATTAATATTTTGCAGATGCCACAGTTTACCCATCAGGTAGATGTAACAACAGGTGTATTAGAAGAGGAATGTTCTGCACTTATTTCTAAATTCTTTGCTGATTTACGTGATGAAAAGAGACAGTTTAGAGAAGAAGCTGAAGCAGAAATCAATGGTGGAGTTTCAAAGGAAAAAGATACAGAAGACCAGGAGTAATCGTTGACATATAAGGGATAAACCTATAAAATGAAAAGACCGAGCAGCCGGGGTGGTAGCGGTACCCTGAACCAGCAATCCGCTATAGCTGGGGTGATATCCTGCTGAGGGTTTTTAGAAGGTCGGTGCTGGCCAAGATAAGTGGCGTTGAGACTTGGGTCTTACGCGATGGGAACCTGCGAACCGTGTCAGGTCAGGAATGGAGCAGCACTAAGTAGGACCTCTCATGTGCCGTGAGGGTGCCTGGGTTGAGTTAA
>JAILMB010000295.1 GCA_024692825.1 Lachnospiraceae bacterium
GCGGTAGGAAAGTAGAACCAATCCACAGCATCTTAAACAGCATAGTCGAACCTATAGAAAAGGTAAAGAAAGACTATGACTTAATAGTTATAAAGACCTTGGAGAGGGTCTCTAAAAACTACTACTATATAATACGAGGAATGTATTTGAGTAATTTACATATTTCCAATCCGGCACGTACCGCCGGAATAATTGAAAAGTATAATTTCAGATTCCAGAAAAAATTCGGACAGAATTTTTTGATCGACGATCATATTTTAGAGCAGATTCTAGATGCGGCAGCGATTGGTCCGGAGGATGTGGTTGTGGAAGTGGGACCGGGAATCGGTACCCTGACAGAACGTCTTTGTGAACGGGCAAAACATGTGCTAGCCGTAGAGATTGATTCTAATTTAATTCCGATTTTGGAAGAGACGTTGAGTCCTTTTCAAAACAAAACCATTCTCAATGCGGATATTTTAAAGATTGACGTTAAAGAGGAAGTTAACAAGATTTGTAAAGATGCCGAGATAAAAGTAGTGGCGAACCTGCCTTACTATATTACGACACCGATTGTAATGGGTCTTTTGGAAGGGGAAGTGCCCCTTTCTTCCATTACCATTATGATACAAAAAGAAGTGGCGGACCGTATGCGTGTGGGACCCGGGACAAAGGATTACGGAGCCCTGTCATTAGCGGTTCAATATTACTGTGATCCAGAGTTAGTCACCATTGTGTCCAGACATTGTTTCATGCCTGCGCCCAATGTGGATTCAGCAGTAATTTGTTTAAGAAAACATGAAAAACCTCCGGTAAATGTGGAACAGCCGAAGTTCATGTTTCAGGTGATAAAAGCATCCTTTGCACAGCGGCGAAAGACCTTGGCCAATGGCATTGGAAATGCAGCGGATATACCGATTACAAAACAGCAAACCATGGAAGTGTTGCGGTCTTTGGGCTGGAATGAAAGTCTGAGAGGAGAGACTTTGACTTTGGAAGAGTTTGCTATATTATCAGATGCGCTTTATAAACGAATTTAACTGGGAGGGTGTCTCGTGGATATTAGCCTATATCAAAGTGAGATACAAAAGTTAATACAGGATATTCAAGAGAGCCGGGGCAAGGATCCGAAGCGTACCATTGCTTCTTGCAAGGAGTTGGAACAGTACGGTCTTTCCCGAAATGATAATGCACTGATTGGTTTTTCGCGGTTTTCTTTAGGTGAGACCTATTACCTTATGAACGATACGACCAATTTTTATCGTGAGATGATTATGTGTCTGGAACCGTTGAAAGCAATAAAGGAGTGGGGCTATCTTACTATGGCCAACAATATGTTGGGCATTATGTCCTTAAATCGTGGTAACGCACCATTTGCAATGGATTATTACATGCAGGCCATTCATTACTGTCAGGAGTATCAGCTTCCTGATTTGGAGTGGGTGGTTCATATGAATCTGGGAAATCTCTATTTAAATATCGGAGATCCTGACAGCGCCATCGAAAGTTTTGAGGTGGGCTATCAATATATCAATAATCATCCCCATACGGACAATTACATCAGTACGTTGACGGCAGCCTGCATCGGTTTGGGAAAGGCCTATTTGCAGATGAATGAAGTCAATGTGGCAGATGAATTCAACCATCGTCTGCTTCGGGAATGCATGCCGAAGTTGGTTCCCATGGAAAAGCTGGTGGTGTACTGTTTCGAAGCAAGACTCTATAATGAGCAGGGCCGTAAGGATGAGTGCTTAGACTGTATCAAACAGATTCGGGAGAGCTTCAACGAAGAAGTACCGATTTTGGATGTTTTTGACGACTTTTATGATTACCTAAAGATGCTTTTGGAGATTCAAAGATATGATGATTTTTCCGAGATGCTTTTCTTGATGGAAGGGTCTACAAAGCATACCGGTATTCGTAATTTGGAAAAGAAACTTTTGGTACTGAAGTTAAAACGCTACAAGGCCATTGGTGATCTGGAATCTTACCAACAGGCAGCGGTAAAATTCTTTGAGTTGGATCAGCTGATGGATCAGGAAACCGGAATGATGATTGCCAATACCATTGAGCTTCGAAGCCGGTTAAACGAATTGGCCAACATTACAAGAGAAGTGGAAAACGCCAACCGTGCCTTGCAGATGAAGTCGGAAACCGATGCCCTTACAGGAATGAACAATCGACTGAAACTCAGCGAATATGCGGATGAAGCCTTCCTTCGATCAATGAATCACCAAAAGGGATTTGCCATCGAAATCATGGACATTGATTATTTCAAAGAGTACAACGACAATTACGGTCATCAGGACGGAGACCGTTGTATTAAGTTTGTGGCCAAATGTATTATGGCCCTTCAGGCTCATGAAGGGGTTTTTTGTGCCAGATACGGTGGAGACGAATTTGTCATTATTTATGAAGGTTATACCGACAAAGAAGTCTTTGATATTGCAAAAGAATTAAAGGAATCCATTTTAAAAAGTAAGTTTGAACATAAATACTCCAAAGTGGATTTAAAGATACTTACCATTTCTCAGGGTATTTTCTGGAGTATTCCCGAAAGGGGACAAAGCCCTTGGAATTATTTGCATGCGGCGGATACACTTTTGTACAAGGTTAAGAAGAAGAGCAGAAACAGTATTATGTTGGGACATAAACTGGATGGAATAGATGATGAAATCATTACCGAAGAAGGTGAAGTATGAGTCACTATACCTACATTTTAGAGTGTGCTGACGGAAGTCTCTATACCGGTTACACACCGGATTTAAAAAAACGCTTAGAGACCCATAACGCTGGAAAAGGAGCGAAGTACACCAGAGGTCGACGTCCGGTAAAACTGGTATATTCCGAGGAATATGACACCAAAGAAGAGGCTATGCGTCGGGAGTATCAGATAAAGCATCTAAAGCGAGAAGAAAAACTGGCGCTTATATCATCTCAATAATAAAAAAGAAACTACTGTTTATGCAAACGGTAGTTTCTTTTTTTAAATAAATCTTTATGGTCTCGGTATTAATTATCCGAAATAGCGATCCAACAATCCCTTGAAGGCTTTTCCGTGACGAGCTTCGTCGCGAGCCATTTCATGGACAGTATCGTGGATAGCATCCAAATCCAATGCTTTTGCACGTTTAGCAAGGTCAGTCTTTCCTGCTGTAGCACCATTTTCAGCATCTACTCTCATCTGAAGATTCTTTTTGGTGGAATCGGTAAGAACTTCACCTAAAAGTTCTGCAAATTTAGCAGCATGCTCAGCCTCTTCCAAAGCGGCTCTGTGGTAATAATCACCGATCTCGGGATAGCCTTCTCTAAATGCCTGACGACTCATAGCAAGATACATACCAACTTCAGAACATTCTGCTTCGAAGTTGGAGCGAAGGTCAGTCATAATATCTTCGGGAGCACCCTGTGCAACACCTACAACATGTTCAGCAGCCCAAGCCATTTCCCCTTCTTCCTGCTTGGTGAATTTTTCCGGTCCTACGTGACATACTGGACATTCATCAGGTGCTTCTTCTCCTTCGTATACATAACCGCATACACTACATACCCATTTTGCCATAACGTTTCTCCTTTCATGTCTCATACATACAATACAATTGATGAATAATTCATCCGTGTAATTTGATTTTACAAAATTTGATTTAAATAAGCAACGAAAACCGATAAAAAACAAAAGAAAAACAACGACCTTTTAGTCGTTGTTTTCAAATATATGAGAATATAAATAATGATCTTCCCATTTCCCGTTTAAAAATACCTTGTCACGGATTAATCCTTCTCTTTGGAAATCCAGTCCCTCCAACAAATGAATAGAGGCTTCGTTGGATGGTAAAACGATGGCTTCTACCCGGTGAAGATGTAGTTCTACATCCATGATTTCCATGCCTTTGGTGATGGCTTCTTTCATATAGCCTTTTCGCCGGAAATCCTTATCCATTTTGTAGCCTAAAATAGCACTTTTATAAAATGATAGGGAAATGTTTCGAAAACTTAAGGTTCCAATGATTTGGAAAGGGTTTTCCTTTTCAAAAATATAAAGGCGAAGAAGGGTGTTTTTTTGAAAGTATTGGAGTTCATAATCCAGCATCATGGCGTGATAATTCAGATTCTTCGCATCTTCTTCTTTTAAGGGTTCGTATAGGGCAAACTCTTTGGCGTTTCTGGAATAAAAATCCAAAACCATGCGAGCGTCATATCGACCCAGTACTTTTAAATAGAGTCGGTCAGTTTCATAGGTGTGATTCATAAATCAATTCCTCGAATATTTGTATTTTGAACATAGGTAGTCATAATTTCTTTGTATCGTAAAAGCTCCTCATTGGATGGAGTGGATAACTCCCTGGAAGGAACGTGGTCGCTTTCCTGAAAAGGCTGAATATAGTAGGCTTTGGCTCCTTGAATCCAACCTCCTATGGAGTGAAAATCCTCTTCTGTGTGAAAGGGGGATACCACCGTGGTACGAAACTCATAATCCACGGAGTTCTCCAATAAAAAAGTAACACTTTCTTCTACGGGTGTTAAGTCAAAATTCTCCATCCCTATGGTAAGGTTGTACTTTTCTTTGGAGTTTTTAATGTCCATGGCTACATATTGCACTAAGTTTTTTTCAACGAGATTTTGTAAAAGTTTGGGGTTGGTGCCGTTGGTATCGATTTTAATATCAATATCCAGCTCCCTTACTTTTTTGCAAAACTCCTCCAGGTCTTTTTGCAGGGTGCATTCACCGCCGCTGATTACCAGACCTTCCAAGGTATGTTGTCGTTTTTTTAAGTGGGAAAAGATTTCTTCTTGAGAGATTTCTGTAGGGAAACCCTGGGAAGAAGGTGAGATCAATTCTGCATTTTGACAATAGGGACATCTCATATTGCAGCCCCCGGTAAAAATAATAGAGGCAAGCTTGTTTGGATAGTCCAACAGTGTGGTTTTTTGCAGGCCTAAAATCCTCATGAAATATTCCCCTCCCTGAAAAAAAATGGTAAGATACCCATATGATGAATTTATTATAGCAAAGCGAAAGGGGAAAAGAAATATGGGCTTTAAAGAGAATCTCGCCGAAAGAAAAGAGATAAAGACCAATGAAAAATATATGAAAATGGCGCTTCGGGAAGCAGAAAAAGCAGCAAGATCCGGAGAAGTTCCCATCGGTTGTGTCATCGTTTATGACGGAAAGGTAATTGCAAAGGACCACAACCGGAGAAATAAAGATAAATCCGTATTATCCCATGCAGAAATTATATGCATCGGAGAGGCATGTAAAAAAATTCATGACTGGCGTTTAGAGGATTGTACCATGTACGTTACTTTGGAACCTTGTCAGATGTGTGCTGGAGCCATTGTACAGGCAAGAATTCCCAATGTGGTAATCGGTACCATGAATCCAAAGGCAGGCTGCGCCGGAAGTGTTATCAATATTTTGCAGATGGAACAGTTTACCCATCAGGTTGAGCTGACCACCGGCGTTATGGAGGAGGAGTGTTCCGCACTTCTTTCCAAGTTCTTTGCGGATTTGAGAGAGGAAAAGAGACAGTTCCGTGAAGAAGCTGAAGCGGAATTCAGTGAAAAAGTAGAGTAATAATAGGGTGAGTATATTGTTGGGGAAATACATGGAAGCGAGGAGACCCCTATGAAAAAAGGAAAGATGAAAGTGAGTTTTATTGTTGTTTTTGTTTTGGTAGCCCTTGTGTATTTGGTGCTACTGGAACTTTCAAAAAATGTGGTGGCCGGGTGGCTTGGATCAGTAGTTGTACTTTGTGGATTTTTCCTGTTACACCAAAAGCTTCTTGTGGATAAGTCCTGGATATTGCGATTGCTGGGATGGATAGTGTTGTTTTTGCTGTTGTTTGGTATATACAAATTAAGCTATCCACCTTATAAAACCGTTCCTGCCGTTACATACAAAAATCCTGTGGCAACAGATGTGGTTTCTGTGGAACAGGGAGATTTGACTGGAGTATACAACGAAGATCAATCCGTTGAGGTGTACACCGGTATTCCTTACGCGGCCCCTCCGGTAGGAGACCTTCGATTTAAAGAGACTCAGCCGGCAGAGAGCTGGGAGGGGGTAAAGGTTTGTGACCACTTTGCTCCCATGTCTATGCAGTCTGAGAGTTCCACTTTGTGGAATTCCTTGGTTGGAGCTTATATTTATAATAATCTAAAGCTCTTTGATTTTTCGGACAATTACAGAGAAGCCATGAGTGAGGATTCTTTGTATTTGAATATTTGGAAACCGGCGGGAGACATTTCTGATTGTCCGGTCATTGTGTTTATTCACGGCGGTTCCCTTCAGACAGGACAAAGCTCTTACGACCAGTATAGAGGAGAGACCTACGCCAAAAAAGGAATCGTATTTGTTTCCATAACTTATCGATTGAATATTTTTGGTTATTATGCGGATGAGGATCTGATAGCGGAATCTCCCAATAACACCACAGGAAATTATGGATTGTTAGATCAGATTGAAGCTTTGAAATGGGTAAATGCCAACATTGCATCCTTTGGTGGTGATGTGAACAATATTACCATTGCAGGAGAATCTGCCGGTGCATCCAGTGTAAATGCACTTTGCGTTTCCCCTTTGGCAAAGGGATTGTTTAAAAAGGCCGTAGCGGAATCCAGTGGTATTGTAGCTCACACTCCTTACCATACCTTCCGTTCTTTAAAGGAAGCCCTTGAGATGAAAAAGGATGCGTTTGCTACATTGGGAGTTTCTTCTGTGGAAGAGATGAGGGCTTTGGATGCAAAGACTTTGGTAGGGGCAGCAGGACAGTACAATTCCATGACTGTGGACGGATATGCCATTACCAAGCAGCCTTATTTAACCTATGAAGCTGGCGAAAACAATGAAGAGGCTTTGATTAACGGATTTAATGCCCATGAGGCAGATGTGTTTACTATTTTAGGAACCAAGGTTACAGAGGAAAATTACGAAGAGATTTTGCGTTCTTACTTTGGAGATTCCACGGAAAAGATTATGGAATTATATCCCGCTACCGCAGGAGATGGTGCAAAATCCCAGTATAACGCGGTAATGTCTGCATCCTGGTTTGCTTACAGTCACTATACCTGGTCAAGGTATTTGGCGGCGCAAAACAAGCCGGTGTATGAGTATTATTTTACAAAAGAGAACAAAGGGCTTTCCACCAACCACGCAGGAGAACTTCCTTATTTCTACGGTTGTTTGGAGACACAGCCTCAGAATTATACTGACAGCGATTACGCTTTGTCAGAAACGATTACGGACTACATTGCAAACTTTGCAAAGACGGGAGATCCCAACGGTGAAGGGTTACCTACCTGGCCTACTTATGAAGAAATGCCAAATCGTGTGTTGGAGTTGGGAGAGACGGTTGAAATGACCGAAGATCCCTTCCTTGACATCTATCAGGTAATTGATGAAGCTCAGGGATATGATTTTGAGTAATCGTTGACATTGGCATAAGAAACCTATAAAATGAAGTGACCGAGCAGCCGGGGTGGTAGCGGTACCCTGAACCAGCAATCCGCTATAGCTGGGGTGATATCCTGCTGAGGGTTTTTTGAAGGTCGGTGCTGGCCAAGATAAGTGGCGTTGAGACTTGGGTCTTACGCGATGGGAACCTGCGAACCGTGTCAGGTCAGGAATGGAGCAGCACTAAGTAGGACCTCTCATGTGCCGTGAGGGTGCCTGGGTTGAGTTAACTGTTTTGGTAACGGCCGGCCTTTTGGATTCGAAGCAGGATGCTTGGTTTTTTATTTGGAGAAAATCATGAAGTATAAAAAGACGAAAAGAGGGGAATTTATCTCCCGTCCAAATCGTTTTATCGCACATGTTAAGATTGATGGACAAGAAGAAGTTGTTCATGTAAAAAATACGGGTCGTTGTAAGGAATTACTGATTCCTGGTTGTACCGTTATACTTGAGGAGGGAGATAATCCCGCTAGGAAGACCAAATATGACCTTGTTGCTGTCTACAAGGAAGGATTTGGTCTTATTAATATGGACTCACAAGCTCCGAACAAGGTGGTGAAAGAGTGGTTAGAAACAAAAAATTACGATTTTATTAAGCCGGAATACACCATCGGCAACTCCAGGATTGATTTTTATATAGAACAAAAAGACGAAAAAATCCTCATGGAGATTAAGGGCTGTACCCTTGAAAAACAAGGGATTGGGTACTTCCCAGACGCCCCTACTGACAGGGGTGTAAAGCATTTAAGGGAACTTGCCCGATTAAGTGGTGAGGGGTATCATTGTAAGGTAGGCTTTGTGATTCAAATGGAGGGCGTGGAAAAAGTACTTCCAAATGAAGAGACTCATCCTGAGTTTAAAGTGGCCTTTGATGAAGCAAAGAGGTCTGGAGTGGAGGTTGTCTTCTTTTTGTGTAAGGTAGAAGAAGATGGTCTTCTTATATGGAAGGAATTAGACGGATGATTGTAGCTGATTACATTATAAAATTTATCATATTTAGTTTTATCGGCTGGATATATGAATGTACCTATTGTACCATCACCACAGGACATTGGGACAATAGAGGATTTTTGTTTGGGCCCATTTGTCCAATCTATGGAGTAGGTGCTTTAGGAGCGATGGTTATTTTCAATGAGCTTCCAATGTTTGAGGCAGGAGATACTCCATTATGGAAAATATTTTTGGTGTGCTTATTCGGAAGCGCAGTATTAGAATATGTAGTGTCGTTTGTTTTAGAAAAATATTTCCATGCCATGTGGTGGGATTATTCCAAAGTTCCCCTCAACATCAAAGGAAGAATCTGTCTCCCGGCAAGTTGTGGATTTGGAGTTGCAGGTGTAGTACTTGTGAAATATTTCTTCCCTTGGTTTTTGGGATTAACCAGTGGAATGAGCTTACATCCCATTATAAATGAAATTGTGGCGTCAGTTTTTATGCTGATTCTTGGTATGGATTTGGCAGTTTCCATTGCATCAATTACCCAGTTGTTGACCTACTTAGATGATATGACTGAAAAATTTGATGAGCGAATGGAAGCATCTGTTGAGATGGTTACCAGTGCACCGGGAGTATTAAAAGAGAAGATGACAGAAGCACCGGGTGCAATTAAAGAGAAGATGACAGAAGCACCGGATGCAATCAAAGAAAAAATTACCGAGGCACCTCAGATATGGAAAGAAAAAGTGTCAGAAGTACCAAATGTGTTCCGGGAAAAAGTTCAGAAAATGGATCGGAAACAAAAACATCACTTGCGAAGTATTGCTACCTTTAAGATGAAAGAAAAATCTCCTATGTATGAGAAGTTAAAGAAGGCGTTAACGGAAGATGATAAAAGAGGACATTGAGTTTGAGTATTTGGTAAAATCAGTTTCAGAGGACCCTAGATGTCAGGAAATGAAACAGTACATTCAACATAGTGACGTAACCACATTTGATCATTGTATGGATGTGGCAAGAAGGTCTTTTCGATTTGTAAGAAGGTTCCATATAAAATGTGATGAAAAAGCACTGGTCGTGGGAGCTTTTTTACACGACTATTATTTGTATGACTGGCATACCTATGGAGATCATCTTCATGGATATCATCATGCAGATCGGGCACTGATAAATGCGTTGCGGGATTTTGAAATAGATGAAAAAGTACAGGGTATAATAAAAACCCATATGTGGCCGCTCAATCTAACAAGAGTTCCGGGGTCAAGGGAAGCTCTTGTTGTTTGTATGATAGATAAAATTGTTTCCGCAAAGGAAACGTTGAACCGACCAAAGGAGGTTAAAAAGTAGTATGTATGATGTGAAGTCACCAAAAGCAGAAGAGTTTATTAGCGATGAGGAGATTCGAGAGAGTCTGGAATACGCTGAAAAAAACAAGTCAAACGTAGCCTTAATTGATGAAATTTTAAATAAGGCACGTAAGATGAAGGGAGTATCTCACAGAGAGGCATTGGTTCTTTTAGACTGTGATATTCCAGAAAAAAATGAAGAGATTTATAAATTGGCAAGAGAAATCAAACAGGAATTCTACGGAAACCGTATTGTAATGTTTGCTCCTCTTTATTTATCAAATTACTGTATCAATGGTTGTGAGTATTGTCCTTACCATGCAAAGAACAAACACATTCGTCGTGTAAAACTGACTCAGGATCAGATTCGTGATGAAGTAATTGCATTACAGGATATGGGACATAAGCGTCTCGCCCTTGAATGTGGAGAAGATCCTGTAAATAACCCGATTGAATACGTTCTTGATTCTATCAAAACAATTTATAGTATTCACCATAAAAACGGAGATATTCGTCGCGTAAATGTAAATATTGCAGCTACAACACCGGAAGAATATCGCATGTTAAAGGATGCTGGAATTGGAACCTATATTTTATTCCAGGAGACCTATGACAAGGTTCAATATGAGAAACTTCATCCAACCGGACCAAAGCATGATTATGCATGGCATACAGAAGCCATGGATAGAGCGATGCTTGGAGGAGGCATTGATGATGTAGGTCTTGGCGTATTATTTGGATTAAATAATTACCGCTATGACTTTACAGGAATTATTATGCATGCAGAGCACTTAGAGGCTTATGTTGGAGTTGGTCCTCATACCATTTCCGTACCAAGAGTTCGACCTGCAGATGATATAGATCCGGATGTATTTGATAACGGATTATCAGAAGAATTATTTGCAAAGATTGTTGCCTGCATCCGTATTGCAGTTCCATATACAGGAATGATTGTATCTACCCGTGAAAGTGTAGAATCCAGAAAGCACGTATTAGAGCTTGGAATTTCTCAGATTTCAGGTGGAAGCCGTACTTCTGTTGGTGGATATGTTCAGGAAGAAACAGAGGACGAGAACTCAGCTCAGTTTGATGTAGTGGATAATCGTACCTTAGATGAAGTAGTAAACTGGCTTATGAAATTAGGCTATGTACCTTCTTTCTGTACGGCATGTTATCGTGCTGGTCGTACAGGAGATCGTTTTATGGAACTTTTAAAGAGTAAGCAGATTGTAAACTGCTGTCATCCAAACGCACTTATGACATTAAAAGAGTATTTGGAAGACTATGCATCACCTGAAACAAAACAGATTGGGGAAGCTTTGATTCAAAAAGAATTAAATGTCATTACCAATCCAACGGTTAAACAAAAATGTGCAGAGTATATTGCAAATATTCATGAAGGACAAAGAGACTTTAGATTTTAGGAGGCAGACATGGGCTTAAACGACACTCCTTCAGGAGAACGAGTACAAATCGGAATATTCGGACGTAGAAATGCCGGAAAGTCCACACTGTTTAATGCTTTAATTGGACAGGAATTAGCAGTTGTTTCTGATACCTTAGGAACCACGACTGATCCGGTAAAAAAAGCAATGGAACTTCTTCCACTTGGTCCGGTTGTATTTACAGATACACCGGGCTTAGATGATGAAGGAGAGTTAGGAAACAAACGAATCACAAAGGCCAAGGAGATTCTTCGAAAGATTGACATGGCTGTGATTTGTATGGATATTAGGGGAGAAGAGACAGATTTAGAAGCTGCTCTTCTTTCTGAAATTAAGGAACGTTCCCTTCCATTTTTAATTGTACTTACCAAAAAGGACTTAACAAAAGATGAAAAAGAAATAGAAACAAAGAAATTCTTTTTTATGGAACAACTTTCTGTAAGAGAAAAAGAGATTTGTCTTTGTGATGGAACAGATGGAAGAAAAGTTCAAGAGGGAATTATTTCCAATTATAAACTTCCAGAAGAACGACCACTAATATCTGACAAAGTGTCATTAGGAGATAAAGTGGTTTTGGTGGTGCCTATTGATTCGGCAGCTCCAAAGGGACGTTTGATTTTGCCACAGCAGCAGGTGATACGTGACGTGTTAGATGTGGGAGGAATTCCTCTGGTTTGTAGAGAAAGCGAATTAGAAGAAACCCTATCTTCATTAAAGAATCCACCGAAAATGGTGATTACGGATTCTCAGGCCTTTGGATTTGTTTCAAAGATAGTGCCGGAATCAGTTCCGCTCACATCTTTTTCCATCATTATGGCAAGATACAAGGGAGACTTAATGGCCCAGATAAAAGGAGCAAAGGCCATTGATTCTCTAGAAGAGGGAGATAAGATTCTAATAGCAGAAGGTTGTTCTCACCGTCGCCAATGTGGAGATATCGGAACAGTAAAATTACCGGCATGGATCAAAAAACACACTGGAAAGAACTTCGATTTTTCTTTTACAAGCGGTGGAGAATATCCAGAGGATTTAAGTGAATACAAACTGATTATCCACTGTGGAGGATGCACCCTTCCAATTGGAGAGATGCGTTATCGTATTTCCCA
>JAILMB010000047.1 GCA_024692825.1 Lachnospiraceae bacterium
CATTAATCCCTGCTTAATAACAGAAACTAAAGTCTTAGACAATCCTTCGTATAATTTCAAAATAACATTTCCCACAAAGGCTTCACAAACAATAACATCTACATCGCCCTTAGGAATCTCTCTTGCTTCCACGGATCCAACGAAATTAATATCCTTACATGCTTTTAACAGAGGGAAAGTCTCTTTTACAAGAGCGTTACCTTTCTCTTCTTCTGCACCGATATTTACAATTCCAACCTTTGGATTTTTAACGCCCACAACGTGTTCCATATAGATAGAACCCATACGGGCAAACTGAACCAAATGATCGCTTCTCGCATCTACATTGGCACCACAATCTAAGATAAGGGATACACCCTTTTCTGTGGGAATCAAAGGGGCAAAAGGGGCACGCTTAATTCCAGGAATTCGACCTGCTACTAACTGTCCTCCAACTAATAATGCACCTGAATTACCACAGGATACAAAAGCATCTGCTTCTTTTAATTTTACCTGTTTTAATCCGACAACCATAGAAGAATCTTTTTTCTTCTTAATGGCATTCACTGGATGTTCTGCTGTTTCAATTACTTCTGAAGTATGAAGAATATGCAATCTCTCCTTTGGATAAGGACCATATTTTGCCAATTCATCAGAAATAATTCTTTCGTCACCTACTAAGGTAACATCGATACTATTATTTCGATTACATGCAATAACTGCACCTTTAACCATCTCAGAAGGTGCGTGATCACCACCCATGGCATCCACACAAACTCTGGTTAATTCACTCATAAAAAATGCCTCCTGACAGTGACATAAATCCTTTACGCCACTCTATGAAATATACTATATATTCCACTATAAAGCAAGATTTAAACAGTAAAAAACCCTTAAAGACAATGTCTTTAAGGGTTTTATTTCATATCAATAGGAGTTGTAAGATTAGTCCTGAGCAATAATCTCACGCTTATTGTAAGAACCACAGTTCTTGCAAACTCTATGTGGCATCATAAGCTCACCACACTTAGAACATTTAACTAATGTCGGAGCGCTCATTTTCCAGTTTGCTCTTCTCTTATCTCTTCTTCCTTTTGAAGATTTGTTCTTAGGACAAATAGACATATTCTTTACACCTCCTTAAAGTCTTTGAAAACATCCTGAAACTGTTGCATTCTAGGATCCATAACAAAAGTATCGCAATCGCATTCTTCCAAATTACGATTCTTTCCACAAACGGGGCAAATACCTTTACAATCCTCTTTGCACAATACCTTCGCAGGCCAGTTAACTAGGATTTCATTTACAACTAAACAATCCACATCCAAGAAGTTCTCTTCGATGCAAATTACGCCTTCTTCTTCATCACAAGAAATCGTATCATCTGAAATATCAAACTCCTCTGAAATCTTAATAGGAACAGATACTTCTACTTCTTCTAAGCAGCGATCACAAGGACTAAGAAAACTCATCTTTGTAGAACCACTTACATACAACTTCTTACTTTCATCATTATAGAAAGTCAAAGTGAAAGCTTCGTCGCCAGACTTCTTGTACTCATTTCCTCCAATTTTAACTGAAGAAATATCACAAGATACGGAAACATCCGTTGTTTCATTTTCTTTATCTAATAAGAAAGATAAATCTAACTTCATAAATGCCTCCAATCCGCAACAACCCAATTATAATGGCACACTGCGCCCTTGTCAACCTAATTTTTAAAATCTTTTATAGATTAAACAAGTGCTACTGTTTCTCTAGCAATTGCCAATTCTTCGTTGGTAGGAATACAGTATACTTTTACCTTAGAATCAGCAGCTGAAATCAATTTATCTTCTCCAGCAACCTTATTTGCTTCTGGATCTAATTTGATTCCAAGATATCCAAAGTAGTTACATACTTTTTCACGAAGCCATCCGGTATTTTCTCCAATACCAGCAGTAAATGCAATTACATCTACTCCATTCATAGCTGCAACATAAGATCCAACATATTTTGCTACACGATAGCAGAACATTTCGATTGCAAGCTGTGCTCTTTCATTTCCATCATCAGAAGCTGCCTTTAAGTCACGGAAATCAGAAGAAACTCCTGAAATACCTTCTACACCAGACTTCTTATTTAAAAGATTCATTACACCGGCAAAATCAAGGTTTTCTTTCTTTGCAATAAACTCAACTGCAGAAGGATCAATATCTCCTGAACGAGTTCCCATAATAAGACCTTCCAAAGGAGAAAGACCCATAGAGGTATCTACGGACTTACCATTCTCAACAGCACAGATAGATGCACCATTTCCCAAATGGCAAACAATTGTCTTAGTCTTATCATAATCAGTGTTATTTAACTCAGCTGCTTTCTTAGATACAAAGCTGTGTGAGGTTCCGTGGAAACCATATTTACGAACTTTGTAGTTCTCATAGCAATCATATGGTACACCATACATATAAGCCTTTGAAGGCATTGTCTGATGGAAAGCAGTATCAAATACAGCAACCATAGGTACATTAGGCATTAAAGCCTGGCATGCACGAATACCAATGATATTTGCAGGGTTGTGAAGAGGAGCTAAATCGTTACACTCTTCTACAGCCTTAATTACTTCTTCTGTAATAACAACTGAAGATGTAAATTTCTCACCACCATGAACGACACGGTGTCCAACTGCTTCAATTTCAGAAAGGTCTGAAAGAGCACCTGTCTTATCATTTACAAGAGCATCCAATACCATCTGAACTGCCTCTTTGTGTGTAGGCATAGCTGCATCAGTGATTTCTTTATCTAAACCTTTTGCAACGTTTTGATATACTAAACGACCATCAATTCCGATTCTCTCACAAAGACCTTTTGCAAGAACCATCTCGCTCTGAGAATCAATTACCTGATACTTCAATGATGAGCTTCCGCAGTTAATAACTAAAACTTTCACTTTAATATCCTCCAT
>JAILMB010000053.1 GCA_024692825.1 Lachnospiraceae bacterium
GAATTTGCCTCTTTTAATGGACCAATTTTAATGACAACAAACTGTATTGTTCCACCTGCAGAAAGTTATAAAGACAGACTTTGGACAACGGGTGCAACGGGATATCCTGGATGTGGTCATATTGAAGGAGCATACGGAGAAGTCAAAGATTTTTCTCCAATAATTGAACAGGCAAAACATTGTGCTCCACCAACAGAGATTGAAACAGGAAGCATTGTAGGTGGTTTTGCACACGAGCAGGTATTTGCCTTGGCGGACAAGGTGGTAGATGCGGTAAAAAGTGGCGCCATTCGAAAATTTGTCGTGATGGCAGGCTGTGATGGACGTATGAAATCCAGAGAATATTACAGCGAGTTTGCAAAGAAACTTCCAAAAGACGTAGTAATTTTAACGGCTGGTTGTGCAAAGTATAAATACAATAAATTAGATCTTGGGGATATTAATGGAATTCCTCGTGTGTTGGATGCAGGTCAGTGCAATGACTCTTATTCATTAGCATTAATTGCTTTGAAATTAAAAGAGGTCTTTGAGTTAGAAGATATTAATGAATTACCAATTGCCTATAACATTTCCTGGTATGAGCAAAAAGCTGTGATTGTTCTATTGGCACTATTATATTTAGGCGTAAAAAATATTCATCTTGGACCAACGTTGCCTGCATTTTTATCAGAAAATGTTGCAAAGGTTTTAGTTGATAACTTTGGTATTTCTGGCATTGGAACAGTGGAAGATGATTTAGAGTTATTTTTTGGAGAAAACTAGAAAAACATAGCAAAATATTTTGAAAATCATTCTGTGAAAAACAAGATATGTAAAGCCTCCAAATCCTTTTTGTGATAAGATAACTCATAAGTTTCAAATCAGATTACTTAAAATTTTAATACATAAGTTATGATTTCCTGTGAAATAATAGAGTAAAAGGGCTAATTTGCAAAGATATAAAATCTTTAATTTGCAAAGGAATAGATTAAAATGATTTATTGCAAAGGAATAGATTAAAATGATTAATTTACGAAGGATTAGACGTAAATAATTAATTTGCGATGGATTAGATGAACATGCTCAATAGATATAAAGGGGTTGGAGGTTTTTGATGAACTTTTTATTCGTTGGACTTGGAGGAGCCGTTGGTGCTATTGGAAGATATGCCATTAGTTTGATTCCGGTGAAGTCAGAGTTTCCAGTTTTGACATTAATGACAAATGTTTTAGGCGCCGTTCTCATTGGATTTGTTGTTGGAGTGGCAAGCAGTAGAGATGATATTTCTCAAAACACAGTGCTCTTTTTAAAAACAGGAGTCTGTGGAGGATTTACTACTTTTTCTACATTTTCCCTGGAGGCCTATAATCTTTTAGAAGAGAAGCATTATTTTTTAGGCGGAAGCTACATGGCATTAAGTGTCTTATGTTGTGTCGTTGGAGTGATTTTTGGAAAAAAACTAGCCCAGTACGTAGTTGGATAAAGAATTAGTAGAAGCATAATGAAATCTGAAACAATAATGAATATGAAGAAATAGCGACATATGAAAAATAATGAGATATGGAAAATAATGAGATACGAAAAATAATGACATACAGAAAATAATGAGATACGAAAAATAATGAGATATGGAGGAAAGGTGACATATGGAAGGGGAAATGAAACAGCCAATACTTGTAATTGATGTGGATTTAGATGATGCATTTGAGGTAAAAGGGCATAGCGGAAATGCTAGTATGCTTTTATTTCATGGAAGTTGTGATTGTGAAAACTTCAAGGGTACAATTTTACCAGGTGGAGTAGATACTCAAAAACAGGTATTAGGAGAAGAAAAGTTACTTTCAGCTCGTTATATTTTAGAAGGAAAAGATAAGAGCGGAAAGGATTGTAGAATCTTTATAGAGAATAATACTTTGCCACAAAGTAAACAGACTAAGCCAATGATTTACACTGATAGTAAAGAGTTGCAGTGGCTCGAATCTGCAGATTTATACGGAGAAATCAGTGGAAAGAAAGGTGGTGTTATTATTTCTATTTTTGAGAAGTAAATGATAAAAGAGTTTCTTAGAAATACTAAAAGATATTTAGTATAAAATAAATTACATACAAACAGTAAAATCCCCATAATCCAGGAGGAGAGAAGCTTTCAAACCAATGGTTCGGTATGAACCAAGGCTTCTTCCTTAACCTGAATTGTGGGGGCTTTTATATAGGAGTTACATTTTATGATATTGTCATTATTGTTTGGTTGGAAGTGATGATATGATCACTTCCTATATGAAATAACTGATAATTCTTATCATTGTAAGTTTGAAGAATTAGTAGTTTTCTTCATGTACTTCGAAATAGCTTTGTGGATGCTCGCATACTGGGCAAACTTCAGGTGCTTTTGTACCAACTACGATATGTCCGCAGTTTCTGCACTCCCAAACCTTTACTTCGCTCTTTTCAAATACCTGCTGCATTTCAACATTCTTAAGAAGTGCACGGTAACGCTCTTCGTGATGTTTTTCAATAGCTGCTACACCACGGAATTTCTCAGCTAATTCATGGAAACCTTCTTCGTCAGCAGTCTTAGCAAACTCATCATACATATCTGTCCACTCGTAGTTTTCACCATTAGCAGCATCTTCCAAGTTAGAAGCAGTATCACCGATACCGTAAAGTTCCTTGAACCACATCTTTGCGTGTTCTTTTTCGTTGTTTGCAGTTTTTAAGAATAAAGCAGCAATCTGCTCGAAACCTTCTTTCTTCGCCTTTGAAGCAAAGTAGGT
>JAILMB010000087.1 GCA_024692825.1 Lachnospiraceae bacterium
ACAACGGCGACAACAGATACTACAGGAACTGCCGCAGATACAACAGCTACGACAGATACTACAGGTACAACCGCATCAGATACAACCTCTACTACGGATGATGCAACAGACTCGGAGGAAGAGGTAGAGTATCAGGAAGTAGAAGTGGAGTCCGACGAACAACAGTATAAAACCAGTGACGGAACCATTTATACAGAAACAGAACTTCGCAAAGAGAAAAACAGTACGAAGGCAACGATTTTGGGACTTCAAACAGATATAAAAGAAGCAGAAATGGAAATTGAAGAAGCCCAAAAGACAGTAAAAGAATGCACTGTATATGCCACAATAGATGGATATATTACAAAGGCTAACACAGCTATGATTAGCTCTGCAGAAGATTTAACTGCTGCAGCAGAGACTGGGGAAGATGAGTCAGATGAGTCAGAAGAGTCAGAAGATACAGAAGCAATTATTACAAATGGCTCAGATTTTTCGCAGACATCAGTTTTTACCGACAACATTGTAGTTCAGGTAAGTTCTATGGATGGTCTGTATGTTGACTCAGCTATGAGCGAATGGAAATTACAGAGGTTCGGAATCGGAGATGTGGTTTACGTCTTAGATTGGCAGAGTGGAAATACCTATGAAGCTACGATTACCTACATTTCGCAGTATGCGTCTGAAAGCTATACGCAAATGTATCAGGAAATGGGAGGAAGCGCTTCTAGTTATTATCCTTTTACGGCACAGATAACAGAAGATGGAACGAATCTTTCTGCAGGAGACAGTGTAGATATTTCCTTTACCAAACCGGTGGAAGGTTCCGATATATTTGAGGAGTACTTTGAGGACGATTCCGAGGATACCTCAGATGATGAGAAGGAAGACAGTGAAGAAGAATACTATATTTTAAAAGCCTTTGTCATTAGCGAAAATGGAAAGAAATATATCTATGTTCGAGATGAAAATGGACTTTTGGAGAAAAAAGAAATTAGTGTAGCATCTCAAACTCAAGAGACTTATCGGGTTACGGAAGGAATTGAGGGAGATGAATACGTGGCCTTCCCATACGGAAAAAATGTTCGAAAAGGAGCAAAGACCGTAGAAGGAAGCATCGATGATTTGTACGAAGAATAAGAAACAGAGGAAGTCATGAGAGAAAATTTGGTGGAAGCATTACAGGAAATCTGGTCTCATAAAATGAGATCGTTTCTGACAATGCTTGGCGTAATTATAGGAATCGCTTCTATTATAGCCATTGTATCAACAATCAAAGGAACGAATGATCAAATCATGGAGGATTTGGTAGGAAAGGGAAATAATAATGTTTCCATTACTCTTTATCAGGGAGATACGGAGTATTACTTTGATGATGAAGCCGTAGAGGGAATCACTCAGGTGTCAGAGGATCAAAAGGAGCGAATCTTGGATATTGAACACGTAGAGGATGTGACGTTTTATTACAGCAGAACCTATGTGGAAAATATTTCTGCAGAATCAAAAATTTTATCTGGTGGAAAAATATACGGAGTTGACGACCACTATCTCAATACCTGCGGCTATGTTGTTTATAAAGGAAGAGCCTTTACAGACTTAGATTACAAAAACTTCAATAAAGTAGCACTGTTAGATTCCACTGCAGCTGATATTTTGTTCTCCGGGGAAAATCCTATTGGTGCAACCATTGAAATTGGTGGAGAACCGTTTATTGTAGTGGGACTGTATCAGCAGGAAAAGGAATATCAGCCCACCATTGAAAATCTGACAGATTATGAAACCTATTACACGGAATCTTATGGAACAGTTTTAATACCAAATGCAGACTGGCCCATTTGCTATCGATACGATGAACCTCAAAATGTATATGTAAGAGCAGATGCAACGGAACATATGTCAGCCATCGGAAGAGCTGCTCAAAAGATTATGCAGGAGTGCATTACAACAAAAAATTCTGACTTGAAGTATACGGCAGAGGATTTGGTAGAAGAGGCAAAGCAACAGCAGCAGTTATCTAATAGTACAAATAATCTTTTGATTTGGGTTGCAAGTATAGCACTGTTGGTAGGTGGAATTGGCGTAATGAATATTATGCTGGTTTCTGTTACAGAGCGAACAAGAGAAATTGGTCTAAAACGTTCTTTAGGGGCGAGAAGACGAAGAATTCTAATGCAGTTTTTAACAGAGTCCGCTGTACTCACCAGTATGGGAGGAGTCTTTGGAGTGATTATTGGAGTGGTTATGGCAAAGATTATCTCTCAGATTTCAGGTACACCAGTAGGAATTTCTGTGCCTGCCATTGTAGTGAGCGTAGGTTTTTCTATGGTGATTGGTATTGTATTTGGATTGTTACCATCTATTAAGGCAGCGAATCTGAACCCGATTGATGCCCTGCGTAGAGAATAGTGGAATTCTATGCTTATTTCTGATACAATTCGAGTATATATGGCGTAAATTTAGAAGATGAAACAGAAAAAAGTGAGGTTATTATTTTGACAAAAGAGGAAGCGCTTCAGTTATTACAGAAGCATAATCAGGAACATGTGTTAGCGTATTTTGATTCTTTAACAGAAGAGGAGCAAAAAGAATTATTGACCCAGATTAAGGCGGTTGACTGGGATGTAATTGAAAGTGCAAAATCAGAAGAAGAAAATAAACGTGGAGAGATTGCACCATTAGGAGCAGTTGAAATTAAAGAAATTGAAGCCCGCAGAGAAGAGTTTGTAGAAGAGGGCTTAAAATATATTCGCGAAGGCAAGGTAGGCGCTATTTTACTTGCCGGAGGTATGGGAACAAGACTTGGATTTGATCAGCCAAAGGGAACCTATCCGATTGGTGAGACAAGAGATTTATCCATTTTCGAGTGCCTGATTAACAACTTATTAGAAGTTACAGATATGGCAGAGGCATATGTACCGCTGTACATTATGACCAGTGAGAAGAACCACGAAGCTACTGTAAAGTTCTTTGAAGATAAGAACTATTTTGGTTACCCTGAAAGCGATGTACATTTCTTTATTCAGGATATGGCACCGGCAGTGGATTACAATGGTAAATTATTGCTAGAGGAAAAAGGAAGACTTGCTACATCTCCAAATGGAAATGGCGGCTGGTTTACCTCTTTACATAAATCAGGATTATTAGATGATGTTCATAACCGTGGAGTGGAATGGTTGAACATTTTTGCAGTAGATAACGTATTGCAAAGAATTGCCGATCCGGCATTTATTGGAGCTACTGTTTTATCTGGAAAAGAAAGTGGAAGTAAGGTAGTACGTAAGGCTGCTCCAGAAGAGAGGGTAGGTGTCCTTTGTTCTGAAGATGGAAGACCTTCTATTGTAGAGTACTATGAAATGTCAGACGAAATGGCAAATCTCCGAGACGACGAGGGCGAGCTTATGTATCGCTTTGGTGTTATCTTAAATTACTTATTCAGAGTAGATCGTTTGGAAGATATTATGGCAAACCATATGCATGTCCATGTGGTTGAAAAGAAGATTCCTTTCATTAATGAAAAGGGAGAACTCGTTAAGCCGGAAGAACCAAATGGTTACAAGTTTGAAACTTTAATCTTAGATATGATTAACATGATGGAATCGAATCTGCCTTATGAGGTAGTTCGAGAGAAAGAATTTGCTCCAGTTAAGAATTTACATGGAACAGATTCTGTTGACAGTGCAAGAGAACTTTTGAAAGCAAATGGAGTTGAACTTTAATGTACAGTGAAGGGAAACGAAGCTGGGTCAAGCATTTAGATTTCACATTTTTTGATCTGATATGCTTGGAACTGTCGCTAGTGTTGGCGTATGCATGGCGTTTCAACGGTGGATGGCTATTTGATGAAGACATCTATCAGCGATTAGCAGTCATGGTATTTGTCATTCATATTGTCATGGTATTTTTTGTGGAACCCTATAAGGGGATTTTGCGAAGAAATAAATTCCAGGAATTTCGAGCAACCTTAACATCTTCGGTGGTATGTTTCGGTGGCGTTTTGGTGTATATGTATGCCATTAAGCAGTCCGTACTTTACTCTCGAAAAATGTTATTTGTCTTCTTGATTATTTCTGTGATTACCACCTACATAGAAAGAGTCGTTTGGAAGAGAGTTATCAGAGCCAGAAAGCTTCAGGATAAGAATAAGGCTCTTATGACAGTAGTGGCAGAGAGTGCCAATGTAGAACGATGCTTAAATGAAATTGCCAAAAACAAATACACAAATTATAAGGTGACCGGAGTTGTAGTTGTAGATCAGCCAATGGAAGGTCAGGAGATTATGGGAATACCCGTAATTGCCAACGCAGATAATTTCTTGGATTATGTCAGAACCAATGTGGTGGATGAGGTGTTTATCGATGGAAATACCAGAGAAAGCTCCGAAGCTCTGGCATCAGCCCTGGTAGAACTTGGTACTACGGTTCATATGAGCCTTGTACATTCAAAGATTTTAGTGCCAAATCGACAGTTAGATAATTACGGGAACTATGTAGTTCTTACAAGTAGTATGAGAATCGCTACCAACCGTCAGCTTTTTATGAAGCGTATGATGGATATAGTTGGAAGCTTGGTTGGACTTGTTTTAGTTGGAATTGCTTATATTATTTTTGCGCCCATCATTAAAATTCAGTCTCCAGGCCCAGTCTTTTACAAGCAGGTTCGAATTGGTAAAAACGGAAGACGATTTAATTTTTATAAATTCCGCTCTATGCATGTTGGTGCAGATGAGATGCTGGAAAAATTAAAAGAAGAAAATGAAATGCAGGGAAATATGTTTAAGATGGAAAATGATCCACGTATTATTCCCATTGGTCATTTCATGCGCAAATACTCCATTGATGAGTTGCCTCAGTTTTGGAATGTATTAAAAGGGGATATGAGTTTGGTTGGAACTCGTCCGCCTACAGAAGAAGAATACGAAATGTATGAGTATCATCATAAAGCTAGATTAGGTATTCGACCAGGTCTTACCGGAATGTGGCAAGTGAGTGGAAGAAGCAATATCACAGACTTCGAGGAAGTGGTTGAATTAGATACAGAATACATTGTGAACTGGACCTTGGGGTTAGACATTCGAATTTTGTTTAAAACCGTTGGAGTAGTGATTAGCGGAAAGGGTTCGAAGTAATTGGCTGCAAAATTTACGATTTTAATTCGAACATTTGGAACGAACATTTCTTACTTTAGAGATTGTCTGGAGTCTTTAAATGCATTAAGCTTTGAAGATTGGGAACTGATTATTCTAGATGAGACCGCATCTCAGGACGTGGAGTGGACAACCAAAGAAATGTTCCCGGATGAAACTCGGGTTGTTTATCGAAAGTTAAAAAATAAACATGGAATCGCCTATGCTTATAACATAGGCGTTCATTTTGCTTCCGGAGAATACATTGTTTTATTAGGTCAACATGACCGTCTCTCAGGAAACACTCTAGAAGCATGCACAAAAAAACTCAAAGACTACGAGATTCTTTATACGGATCATGATGAATTAATTGATTCGAATCGTATGCATCCCCATTTTAAGCCTGACTATAATGAGGAGTTACTTCGCCATACTCCATACATTGGAAATTTTTTGTGCTTTCGAAAAAATCTGTGTATGAAGTTTGGAGAGTTTCATGAAAAACTGGAGTTTTATCCTGTTTATGATTTTGTGTTTCGAGCAGTAGAAGCAAAGATAAAAGTGGGCCACGTGTCAAAACTTTTATATCATGAAAGAGTCCTGGATAGAGTGATTCCTAAGGAGCGTCACGATAAGATGATGCGGGAATACGGAACCGTTGTCCTTGCGCATTTAAAGCGAATTGGTTTAGATGCAACGGTGGGACCTGAAAAGAAACGACGCTTTTTACAGGTGGATTATCAGGGGGATTTTTATAAAAATCATCGAAATGAATATTTATTTTTACACGAAAAAGGGGTTCGAATTCGTGGGAAAAACTACATGCAAAAGATGTATAGTATTTTGTCACAACCGGATGTAGGGGTTGTGGGAATTCGATTTTTGCATTATGATTTTACGAATGACAACTGTGGATATATTTTTGGCAGTGAAGGAATTGCTTATCCGGCATGTTACAACCAAAGCGTATTTCAAAGTGGATACGAAAACAGAGCAGTCATTCCTGCAGATGTAAGTATGGTAGATGTAGCATGTTGCATGATCGACTCAAAGCTTTACCGCCATGTTGGAGGTTTTGGCGTAAATTTAGATGGCAGAGATATTATGTTGGATTTTTGCCTGAAAGCAAAAGAAGCCGGTCGCAGAGTTGTTTACTTGCCTGATGTGGTGGCTTATCGCCGAATTGGACAAAATATAAGTACCCAGAGCTCAAACAGTTTGATTATGGAACGTTGGCACGATGAATTAAAGGCCAAGGATCCCTACTATAATGAAAACTTGCCCATGGGATTAAAGAATTATGAATTGTATTAGTGAGGATAGTAAAATGGCGAAGAGAGCTAAGAAGAAAATGTCAAAGAAACAGATGAGAAGAAGAAAGCAGAAGCGTATGCTCATAATTGAGTTTGCGATTCTTTTGATATTGTTGGTGGTTTTATTTGTGTGGGTGAAATTTGGAAAACTAGATTTTACTACTTTAAGAGATATTGCAACGAATAATCTGGATGATGATACAAAAGAGTTATTAGAGGGATATACGACCATTGCCTTATTTGGCGTAGATAACCGTTCGGTAGGTGACTATGATACCGGTAACTCTGATAGTATTATGATTTGCAGTATCAACAATGATACAAAGGAAGTAAAGATTGTGTCTGTTTATCGTGATACATTTTTAGATGTAGATGGAGATGGCACTCTTAGAAAATGTAACTACGCATATAACCACGGTGGAGTGGAATCAGCAATTGAAATGCTAAATAGAAACCTGGATTTAAATATCCAAAACTATGTAGCGGTTGACTTCTATGCCTTAGCAGAAGCGGTAGATGCTGTAGGAGGAATTACGCTTCCTGAGGGCTTAGGATCAGAAGAAGCAGAATATGTAAACAGCTATATTGGTGAAGTGGCAGCAGTTACAGGTAAAGAAGGCAATTATGTTTCAGCAGGACAGACGGAGATGGATGGTGTTCAAGCTGTATCCTACTGTCGAGTTCGTTACACGTCCGGTGGTGATTTTAAGCGTGCAGAAAGACAAAGAACAGTTGTAAATGCCCTTGTGGATAAAGTTAAACAGTCTAGTGTATTTGAATTAAATGATTTGGTAGACAGCATTTTACCTTATGTTTCTACCAGCCTATCTGCTTCAAATATTTTAGGAATGGCTACTGCTATGCAGGATTATACCTTAGCTGAAACTCATGGATTCCCATTTGAAATGAGGACGGAAACCTATGGATCAAACCCTGGATCCGTAGATGTACCTTGTACGTTGGAATCCAATGTTTCTGAATTATATCAGTTTTTATTTGAGGAAGAACATACTGCATCTTCTGATCTTCAGGAAATCTCTGACTCCATTGTAAACTACACTGGATTTACAGAATCAGATGCCGTAGATTATGGATATTAAGAATACAAAAGGACGAGAAATCGTCCTTTTTTTATTTCGTAATTTTGTCAAAAGTTTTTCACAAATTTGACACAATTTGATAGTAGACTATCACTTGTAAATAAAAAACAACATCATTTTTGGAGGGGGACCTTTATCTATGAACTATCAATATTATGAATATGACTCAAACGACAATGGAACAGGTGGACAAGAACCAAATTATGGTGGGGGATACAATCCATATCAGGATCCTATCAAACCCAAGAAACCAAAAAAAGAACGTCCATTTTTAAAAACATTAGGAAAGACAGTAGCCATTGCGTTAGTCTTTGGATTGGTTGCAGGATGTGTCTTTGAAGGTGTAAGTTATGTAGCATCTAAAAAACTTGGAACAGAGAACGTGGCAGAAACAGCAGCCACAACATTAACTACCAGTAATGGAACCATAGATTCTACCGCTACATCTACAGCAACAACGGTAACAGACGTATCCGATATTGCAGAAAATGCTATGCCTGCCATCGTTCAGGTTACAAATATGTCAATCGTAGAATACAGAAGCTGGTTTGGTCAGAATTATCAACAGGAATCGGAATCAGCAGGCTCTGGAATTATCATTAGTCAGGATGACACCTATCTTTATATTGCTACCAATAATCACGTAGTAGAAGGTGCAACTTCATTGACCATTACCTTCTGTGATGAATCTGCAGTAGAAGCAGAGATTCAGGGAACAGATGCAGATACAGATCTTGCTGTAGTAAAGGTTAAGATTGCTGATATTTCAGAGGACACAATGAGTGCCATTAAGGTGGCAACCCTTGGTTCTTCTGATGACCTAAAGGTTGGCTCTTCCGCAGTAGTAATCGGTAATGCATTAGGTTATGGACAGTCTGTAACAGGTGGTATGATTTCTGCATTAGCCAGAGATGTTACATTTGAAAACTCTGATGGAACAACAAATACTCAGACTTTGATTCAAACAGATGCAGCTGTAAACCCAGGTAACTCTGGTGGAGCACTTTTGAATATGAATGGTGAAGTAATCGGAATTGTTTCTGCTAAGTATTCTGATACGGATGTAGAAGGTATGGGATATGCAATTCCTATTTCAACAGCAACAACAGTAATTGAGGCTTTGATTAATGGTCAGGAAGTGACCACAAATGATGAATCAACTGAGGTGACCGGAAACGGTGCATACCTTGGAATTGCAGGAGTTGATTTAGATTCACAGACTGCATATCAGTATAATATGCCAACAGGTGTTTATGTTGCACAGGTGGTATCTGGTAGTGGCTCTGAAGAAGCTGGTATAGAAAAGGGTGATGTAATTACTGCATTTAACAATGTTGATATTACCTCTATGGCAGAACTTCAGGAATTGTTAGCACAGTGTAATCCTGGAGATACGGTAAGTGTATCTGTTGCAAAAGCATCCAATAATTATGCTATTGCTACAGTACAGGTAACTCTTGGAGAACAGGAACAGGAATCATAATTTTTCCTTTCAAATAGATATGGGACTTTGAATACCCTTCATCCGTAAAAGAGGGGGCTTCAAAGTCCCTTTTTTGTTTCATAAAAAGGGAAGTTGTTGTATAATCGTATTATATTTTCCATGGAGGAAGGACTTATGAAGAAAAAAATTGTTATTGCACTTGGTCACAACGCATTAGGAACCACTTTACCAGAACAGCAAGAGGCGATTAAAAATACAGCAAAAGCCATCGCAGCTTTTGTAGAACAGGATTATCAAGTAGTGATTACCCATTCCAATGGACCTCAGGTTGGAATGATTCACACCGCTATGTCTGAGTTTGCAAAGGCTCATAGCGATTACACAGCGACACCTATGAGTGTATGTTCTGCAATGTCTCAGGGATATATCGGATACGATTTACAAAACGGAATTCGAAGCGAACTTATTAGCAGAGGTATTTATAAAACCGTATCTACAGTTCTTACACAGGTGACAGTTGATCCTTATGATGAAGCATTCTATAAGCCTAAGAAGCAGATTGGCCGTATTCTTTCGAAAGATGAAGCAATGCAGGAGGAGGCAAAGGGAAACCATGTTACAGAAGTAGAAGGCGGATATCGTCGTGTGGTTGCTACACCTAAGCCCATGGATATTGTAGAGCTTGATTCTATCAAGGCTCTTCTAGATGCAGATCAGGTAGTGATTGCCTGCGGTGGTGGCGGAATCCCCGTTCTCACACAGGGTCATACTTTAAAGGGTGCATCAGCTGTAATAGAAAAAGATACTGCAGCGGGATTTTTAGCAGATCAGATTGAAGCAGAGATGCTTGTTATTTTAACCGGTGTGGAAAAGGTATCCCTTCATTATGGAACACCGGAAGAGAAGGCAGTAGATTATATCTCTGTTTCTGAAGCGAAGGAGTTGCTTGCAAAGGGTGAATTTGAAGCACAGACTATGGCACCTAAGATTCAGGCCGCTGTAGATTACATTGGAGATTCTGCTGTACGCAAAACATTGATTACAAAACTAACTTCCGAATCAGTAGTCGGTGAAAAGACTGGTACTATGATTGGAAAGTAATAGAAAGGTTTGAATATGGATTATAAGAGAAAAACAAAGATTATCTGTACCATCGGCCCTGCTTCACAGGACCGGGAGACATTAAAAAAATTAATGAATGCAGGTATGAATGTTTGTCGATTGAATTTTTCTCATGGCGATTATGATGAACAGAGGGGAAAATTAGAAAACATTCGAGCAGTGAGAGATGAGTTAGGTCTTCCGATTGCAACGTTATTAGATACGAAGGGACCGGAGATTCGTCTAAAAGAGTTCAAGAACGGATATGTGGAATTAGAGGAAGGACAGGATTTTACCCTTTGTACAGAAGATGTTGAAGGTGATGAAAATCGTGTTTCAATTACTTATAAAGGCCTTACATCCGATGTTAAAATCGGCGATCATATCTTAATTGACGATGGTTTGATTGAAATGATCGTAAAAGATGTAGAAGAAAACGAAATCCTCTGCAAGGTGGTAAATGGTGGAAAGATTTCCAACAAAAAAGGCGTTAATGTACCAAACGTTGAGCTTTCTATGGATTATATTTCTCCAAAAGATTATAAGGATTTGGTTTTTGCAGTACAGGAGGATTTTGATTTCGTTGCAGCTTCCTTTACCAGAACTGCAGATGATATTCGCCAGATGCGTAAAGTATTGAAAGAGCATGGCGGAGATAATATTGAAATCATCGCGAAGATTGAAAACAATCAGGGCGTAGAAAACATTGATGAAATCATCGAGGAAGCAGATGGTATCATGGTAGCTCGTGGTGACATGGGCGTAGAGATTCCTATGGAAGATGTTCCTGTTATTCAGAAGATGATTATTAAAAAGGTATATCAGGCTGGAAAGTTTGTTATTACTGCAACTCAGATGTTGGATTCTATGATTTCGCATCCAAGACCAACAAGAGCGGAAGCTACTGACGTAGCAAATGCGGTTTATGATGGAACTTCTGCTATTATGTTGTCAGGAGAAACAGCTGCAGGAAAATATCCGGTAGAAGCGGTAGAGACCATGAGTAAGATCGCCGTTCGTACAGAGCAGGATATTAATTATATCAACCGCTTAAAGAACATGGATCGATATGATACTCCTAGCATTACTGATGCCATTTCTCATAGTGCCTGCATGATGGCAGATGATTTGGCTGCGGCAGCTGTAGTTACGGTAACAAAATCAGGAAGAACCGTTCATGCGGTATCAAAGTTTAGACCAAGTAGTCCAATTATTGGCTGCTGTACTACAGAACGTGTGGCCAGACAGATGAATCTTTGCTGGGGCGTTATTCCTATTATTATTGGAGAAGAAAGTGATGCAGATGAATTATTAGATCATGCCATTGCAAAGAGTGTGGATGCCGGATTATTGGAAGAGGGAGATGTGGCAGTATTAACGGCCGGAGTTCCTCTTGGTATTTCTGGAACTACAAACTTAATCAAAGCACAGATTGTATAATGAATACAAAAAATAATCCCGTAGGAATCATTTTGATTTCTACGGGATTCTTGTTTTTTGATCTCATCAACTGAAATGTTTTTTCATAGCTTCAAATGTTTCTTTGGAAACATAGTGTTCCACTCTACAAGCATCTTCCTTGGCAATATCCTCTGGAACTCCAATTTTAATAAACAAATCAGAAAGGAATGTATGACGTTCATACATTTCTTCGGCGATTTTTAAACCTTCTTTTGTAAGACGAATGTGGTTGTGTTCTGAGACTGTTACATATCCATTCTCTTTTAGTTGTTTTACAAAAACGGAAACAGTCGCTCTGGCATATCCGAAGTATCCACAGATGTCTGTAGCACGTACATGTTCTTGTTGTTTTGAAAGGATTAAAATTGCCTCTAAATAATCCTGTGCAGATTCTTGTATTTTCATAATGTGTTCTTCCTTCTAATATGATATACTTCAAATGGTAAATACATTTTACACAATTTATTATAGAATTGCAAGAAGGAAGGGGAATATGAGGGAGCGAGTTGAATGGATAGATGCTGCGAAGGGGATTGGCATCTTATTTGTTTTTTTAGGACATTTAGTGGAGAAAAGCTGGCCTGGCATATGGGCTTATAGCTTTCATCTGCCACTGTTCTTTTTTTTATCTGGGTATTTATTTTCTGTAAAAAATGATTTCAAATCTTTTCTTAAGAAAAAGGCAAAATCATTGCTGATACCTTATGTGACCATGGGATTGGTGATTTGTGTTTTTGATGCATTATGGAATCATTTGCTTACAAAGTCGAACTTTCATCCACCATTCCTGCCGAGATTTTTGAAAGATTTAGTTTATTTACTGTTGCAGGTGAGATTTGCTACCTTATGGTATTTGGCAGTATTACTTGGCGTGAATATTTTTGCATATTTTTTAGTGAAATACATAAAAAACAAATGTGCAGCCATCATCATTGTGATAGGACTTTGTATTTTTGGATATTTCTATTATAAATGGGGAGGCAGTTCATTAATCTGGAATGTGGATGTAATCGTAATGGCGATGCCATTTTTCCTTGGAGGATATTTATTTCAACAGTATCCAATCCTACAGGGGCCATTCCTCTCAAAAAAAATCGGAAGTGTATCCCTGGCAGGACTACTTTTTATGGTTAGTCAGTGTCTAACATTCTTCAATAAGGAAAAAACAGGGTTTAGTCTTGAAATGTACTATAACAAATATGGAATATTACCAGTAACCTACCTTTGTGCATTTGCAGGAATTCTAATGACAGTGATTGTTGCAAACCATCTAAAGCCGAAATGGCTGTGTTACATAGGAAAAAATTCTCTGGTGTATTTCCTGCTACATCAAGCAGTGATTTATCCACTTCTGGATTTTATTTATTTCCGATTAGGATATGGAAGTACCTATACTTCCACATGGAGATTTATCTGGGTAGTTTCTACGAAAATTGGAATCACATGTATTCTATTGTTCTTTGTGAATGAACTTCTTATAAAGACCAGATTACGGGTACTTTTAGGAAAGAACTAAAATGTATCAAAATTAATACAAAAAATGTACAATCGTATTGACAAGTTGTGTTCGGTTGTGCTAACATCAGTTCGACGTTAGGAAGGTCTAACGTCGAATTTTTCGTTTCTTTAGTTAGGGACGCCTAAGATAAACAAGAAAGGAAATGAATATGATGCCACTAGGAATCGCAGAAAGAGAAGTTGAACACACCATAATAAAGATTGGTGGAGGAGAAAAGACAAAGTCTCATTTGGAGAATCTTGGATTCGTTCAGGGCAGTAAGGTATCTGTAGTAAACGAATTGAGTGGAAATTTAATTGTTAATATCAAGGATTCTAGAATAGCCTTGGATAAAGAATTAGCAATGAAGATAATGGTATAGAAGGGAGTTTCAGAAGATGACACTTAATGAAGTCAAGGTAGGAAACACTGTTACCGTACAAAAAATCAATGGTACAGGTGGAGTGAAGAAGAGAATTATGGATATGGGCGTTACAAAAGGCGTTGAAATCTATGTTCGTAAGGTAGCACCACTAGGTGATCCTTTTGAAGTAACTGTTAGAGGTTATGAGTTATCACTTCGTAAAGAAGATGCAAAGATTATAGAAGTACAATAATAGGAGGCGAGAATCGTGGGAGTACGTATAGCGCTTGCAGGTAATCCAAACTGCGGTAAAACCACATTGTTTAATTCATTAACAGGATCAAACCAGTTTGTAGGTAACTGGCCTGGAGTTACAGTTGAAAAGAAAGAGGGAAAATTAAAGGGACATAAGGATGTAATCATTACAGACCTTCCTGGTATTTATTCCCTATCACCATATACATTAGAAGAAGTAGTTGCAAGAAACTACTTAATCGATGAGAGACCAGATGCCATCTTAAACATTATTGATGGTACAAACCTTGAAAGAAACCTTTACTTAACAACTCAGTTAGTGGAATTATCTATTCCTGTAGTAGTAGCAATTAACATGATGGACGTTGTTGAGAAAAACGGCGACAAGGTGAATTCAAAGAAATTAGAAGAAGCTTTAGGAGTACCTGTTGTTGAGATTTCAGCATTAAAGGGAAAAGGAATTGAAGAAGCTGCTAAGAAGGCAGTTGAAGAAGCTAATTCAGGAAAGGTGATCACACCAAAACATAACTTCTCTGGATCTGTTGAGCATGCATTTGCTCATATTGAAGAGTTCTGCTTACATGATGCAGAAGAACGTCTTCAGAGATGGTATGCACTTAAATTATTCGAAAGAGATGATAAAATCCAGGCAAAGCTTGGTTTATCTCAGGATAAGATCAACCACATTGAACAGGATATTGTTGCATGTGAAAAAGAGATGGACGATGATGCAGAAAGTATTATTACTGCAGAACGTTATAACTATATCGGAACTATTATTTCTGCCTGCTTAAAGAAAGCAAAGACAGGTCTTACAATTTCTGATAAGATTGATAGAATCGTTACAAACAGATGGCTTGGACTTCCAATCTTCGCACTTGTAATGTACATCGTATACTATGTTTCAGTTACTACTGTTGGTACTTATGCAACTGACTGGGCAAACGATGGATTGCTTGGTGATGATGGATGGAACTTCTTAGGAATTGAAGCTCTACATATTCCTGGTTTACATGGAGCTGTTGGTGCTTTACTTGAAAACATTGGATGTGCTGATTGGTTAGCAGGTCTTATCAATGACGGTATTGTTGCCGGTGTTGGTGCTGTACTTGGTTTCGTTCCTCAGATTTTAATCCTGTTTATTTTCTTGGGATTTTTGGAGAGCTGTGGTTACTTAGCCCGTGTTGCATTCATTATGGATCGTATCTTTAGAAAATTCGGTTTATCAGGAAAGTCATTCATTCCTATGTTGATCGGATCTGGATGTGGTATCCCTGGTGTTATGGCAAGCCGTACCATTGAAAATGAAAGAGATCGTCGTATGACAATTATGACAACCACTTTCGTTCCTTGTGGAGCTAAGCTTCCTATTATTGCATTGATTGCAGGTGCATTCTTTAACAACTCTGGAATTGTTTCAGTATCAGCTTACTTTGTTGGTGTTGCAGCAATTATTTGTTCAGGTATTATTTTAAAGAAGACAAAGATGTTCGCAGGAGATCCTTCTCCATTCGTTATGGAGCTTCCTGCTTACCATATGCCTACTGTTGGAAATGTTCTTCGTTCTATGTGGGAGCGTGGATGGTCATTCATTAAGAAGGCAGGAACTGTTATTTTACTTTCAACTATCGTAATTTGGTTCTTCATGAGCTTTGGTGTTGTTGATGGACAGTTTAGAATGTTGGATGAGTTGGAAATTGATAGCTCTATCCTTGCTGCTGTTGGTTCAGCATTATCATTCATCTTTAAGCCTTTAGGATTCGGAACATGGCAGTTATCTGTAGCAGCTATTACCGGTCTTGTTGCAAAAGAAAATGTTATCGCTACATTGGGTATGACTTACGGAATCGCTTCTGACGTTGTTGCAGAAGACGGTGCTGATTACTGGGATGTTTTAGCAGCTTCTATCCCAGCTGTAGCAGGATATGCTTATTTAGTATTCAACCTCTTATGTGCACCATGCTTCGCTGCAATGGGAGCTATTAAGAGAGAAATGAATAACGCCAAGTGGTTCTGGTTTGCAATTGGATATCAGTGCATTTTAGCATGGGTTGTTTCACTTTGCATCTATCAGATTGGTGGATTATTCGCTGGAGCTTGTTCTTTTGGACTTGGTACAATTGTAGCCATTGCATTTGTTGCAGTATTTATCTGGTTACTATTTAGAAAAGGAACAGAAGAGGCTGCTGAAGTTCAGATGTAATAGATATTTTTCAGAAAGGAAGTGAGTCTAATGAAGAGTATTGTCAGCACAATCATTGTACTAGGGGTTTTATTGCTAGTCATTTATGGAATTGTCCGAACTATGATTAAGGATAAAAAGGCGGGCAAACCTTCTTGCGGCGGAAACTGCGGTACTTGCGGTGGAGCATGCGGGGCTACACATACATGTGAAAAATGATTAAGACAGTATTACATATTGATGGCATGATGTGTGGGATGTGTGAAGCCCATATGAATGATGCAATCAGAAATCATTTTAAGGTGAAAAAGGTTTCTTCCTCCCATAAAAAGGGAATTACAGAAGTTGTTAGTGAAGAAAGCTTAAACCAGGAAGTATTGAAAAAGGCAGTCTCTGAGATGGGATATGAATTAGTAGATATTTCTGAAGAAGAGTACAAACGAAAAGGACTTTTCTCTTAATAAGAATATCCTCCCTTCGATTATGAAGGGAGGATATTTTTGTTTTTTTCCAAAATAGGGTATAATGGGCGCAGTATTTCGGAGGAAGATTATGGATAATGAAAAGATAAAGTTTTCCATCATTATGCCGGCATACGGTGTGGAAAAAACAATTCGTAAATCCATAGAGGACATTTTACAACAGACCTATTTG
>JAILMB010000099.1 GCA_024692825.1 Lachnospiraceae bacterium
AATATGAAACGCAGGGGGTGGGATTCGAACCCACGCGCCCTTGCGGACAAACGGTTTTCAAGACCGCCTCGTTATGACCACTTCGATACCCCTGCATATGTTGTGCTCTGTCGAGCACGAATAGAATAATAACACAACGTAATTAGTCGTGTCAACAACGATTTTGCTTTTTTATAATATTTTCTGCAACATCTAAATCCTCAGGTGTTGTTACCTTAATATTATCATAGCTTCCAAGGATTAATTTCACCTTTTGTTTAGTAGCTTTCTCTACAATCATAGCGTCATCCGTGATGCCTGTCGTGTCAGAAGATAGTACTTTCTCGTAAGCTTCTTTTATTAATGTATAAGAAAAAGCCTGAGGAGTTTGAATCATCCATACACGACTTCGATCCGGTGTGCTTTCTACAAATCCATCTTCATCAGATACTTTGATTGTATCCTTTACAGGCATTCCTACCACACATGCTTTATATTCTTTTGCCCCTTCCATTCCACGGCAAATAACATCATCTGTAACAAATGCTCTGGCCCCGTCATGAATCAGTACATAATCACCTGTTGCCACTTTTAATCCTTCATATACGGAATGATAGCGCTCCTTCCCCCCTGCTACAATCCGTGTAACCTTTTGAAAGTCATAGCGCTCCACAATCTCTTTCTGTACAAAAGACTCATCTCCCGGAGTCACCACTAGAACAATTTCATCCACCTTGCTTTTTTCAAAAGCATCCAAAGAATAATAGATCAATGGTTTTCCAAGAATTTCCAGGTATTGTTTTTTAACAGCAGACCCCATTCTCTTTCCGGAGCCACCTGCCAATACAATTGCAGTATATTTTTCCATCATTTTCCAGTTCTTTCATATATAGATTTCTAAATATTATATTTTATATTCTTCTTATTATAATCTTCTATATTGTCTTCTATATAATCTCTTTATGTATAGTTCTATTTTTTCAGCAAAAATTCTTCTATATAAATAGGAAAGACTATCGTTCTCCAAGTTTTAAATTCGGGACAGCATTTAAATCCCAGCCGCTTCTCGTTCCAGCCATATACTCATAATATCCGGCTGCTCCAATCATAGCTGCATTATCGGTACAAAGGATTGGGGTAGGATGATAGAAAGGGATTCCTTTTTTTGCACAGGCAGTTCTCATTGCTTCACGAAGAGCTCCATTTGAGGCTACTCCTCCTGCTATAGCAAAAGCATCTGTACCATATTCATCAATCGCATGCATTGCATGATCTACTAATACATCAACTACCGCCTTTTGGAAAGAAGCCGCAAGATCATTGGTATTAATCTCTTCTCCTTTCATTTTCGCTCCATTAATATAATTTAAGACAGCGGATTTTAAACCGCTAAAGCTAAAATCATATTCACTGCCATTTACCTTTGCTCTAGGGAATTGAATGGCATAAGGATTTCCTTCTTTCGCAGCCTTTTCCACCTTTGGTCCACCTGGATAGCCTAAACCGATTGCTCTAGCTACCTTGTCAAAGGCCTCTCCTGCCGCATCATCAACCGTGCGTCCAAGGATCTCGTATTTGCCATAGTCTAATACTCTTACCAAATGGGTATGACCGCCCGAAACCACCAGACACATAAATGGAGGCTTCAAATCTTTGTTTTCGATATAGTTTGCGCTAATATGTCCTTCAATATGATGTACTCCTACCAAAGGAATATTTTTCGCAAAAGAAATCGCCTTTGCTTCCGCCACGCCTACTAATAATGGTCCTACTAATCCCGGTCCATAGGTAACTGCAATGGCATCCATATCAGAAAGCTCCATATCCGCTTCCTTTAATGCCTCTTCAATCACCTGATTGATACGTTCAATATGTTTACGGGAAGCTATTTCAGGAACAACTCCTCCATATAATGTATGCAATGGAATCTGAGTAGAAATTATATTACTTCTAACATCTCTACCATTTACAACAACTGCTGCTGCGGTTTCATCACAGGAACTCTCAATTCCTAAGATTTTCACCTCACTCATATTTCTAACCTCGAATCTAATTTAATTTATGGTAGCAATAGCATCTCCGTTTGCATCCGTAAGCTGCATTGCTATGATTTTCCACTTACCACTTTCGTCCTGGCGAAGAGCAAACTTTTGATATGACTTTTGGAAATTACTTCCCTCTTTCACAAAATAATATACTAATACGTAAGCATAGTCTCCATCATCCCGTTTTTTATACTCTACATCGGAGGTAGAGCATACCTCAATAGAAACTATTTTTTTCTCATGGTCTTTGTAACTTTGAATATCTGCTTTTACATTGGCAATATACGTCTCCCTGGGGTTCACCTGTAGAAGATCCGCATCCATAAGCATCATCGTCTGATCACAAAGTGCATCTACCTGCTCATCTTTTGTCTTTTCATCATAATATAAAGAAATAATTCGATTGTACCATTTAACAACAGAACGGGGTGTCTGTGGATACTCTGTGGTAAAATCCTTTGCCAACACTGTCTGTAACTCCGTACTTTCCGTTGTAGCTTCGCCCTCTTCTGTAGTTGTATTTCTATGAGACAAATAATAATAGTACCCTAAGATCAAACAACCTAAGGCAATTGTTAAAATCACGATTCGAATTGTATTCTTCATAATCTACTCCTCAATAAAGTCTATTTCCACCATTTTCCCATCTTTTCCCAAATGAGCATTTGGGAAAATACTGCGAACTTCCTTCATATATTGTCTACCATTAACCAGGGAAGGAGAAAAATGTGTCAGCCACATTTCTTTAACCTCCGCTTCCTTTGCCAATTCTGCTGCTTCATAAAAGGTCATATGCTTATTTTTTAAAGCATTCTGTTGCTTTTCTTTTTCTCCGTACATACCTTCGCAGATAAATAAATCGGAGGCTTTGGCATGAGCTACAATACTCGTGGTTGGTCTTGTATCTGTGGTATAGGTTACCTTAATGCCTTTTCGTTCTGGTCCCATTACCATATCCGGAGTATAAATCACCCCATCCATATCCACAGTATTTCCTTTTTGTAAAAGACTCCAGGCCCTTAACGGGATATTTTTTTCCTTCGCAGCCTCTGCATCAAATTTACCTGCTCGTTTAATATCAATGGTGTATCCATAGCAAATGACATTGTGATTCACCTTAAAGGCTGTAATGGTATATCCGTTTATCTCGAATACTTCTTCATTTTCTTGAATCTCTTGAAACTGTAATTCAAATGGTAGCTCTGGAGCAATCACCCGAAGGGAATTTACCACCTTCTCAAGTCCTCTTGGTCCAATGAGTAAAAGTGGTTCTGTACGATCTGCATTCCCCATGCTAAGCAGCAATCCAGGCAGACCTGCAATATGATCCCCATGAAAATGAGTAAAGCAAATCACATCAATGTGTCTTGGGCTAAGTCCAGCCTCCCGCATTGCAATCTGGGTTCCTTCTCCACAGTCTATTAATAAATTACTTCCATTATATCTTGTATAAAGTGCCGTAAGCCATCGATGTGGCAAAGGCATCATACCTCCTGTCCCCAACAAGCATACATCTAACATGTAGTTGTCCTTTCTGATAGGTTCATTTCTAATATTAATCCATCCTCTGTAGGATGATCGTAAAATTTCGGTCTTCTTCCAACTTCTACAAATCCATTCTTTTTATAGAAAGAAATGGCAGCGAAATTGCTCTCTCTCACTTCGAGAAAAATCCTCGTCACACCTTCTACAATAGCAAAAGAAATCATTCCTTCTAAGATATCTTCTCCATATCCTTTTCTTCGATAGTTTTCTTCTACTGCAATAGAAGGGATTTCTCCCTCGTCACTGGCGTAATAAAAAACTCCATATCCTGTGATGTTTCTTTCTGTACTGACAAACACCTTGGATTGTTTATTCTCAAAAGCTGACAAAAAGTCTTCTTTGCTCCAGGCAGGATGTAAGCTCTTTGCAGAAATACAGGCCAGTTCTTCTGCATCTGTTTCATTTGCAAACCGGATCATTCTTTTGCACCTCTTTGAGCCTCTAGTCGTTCTCTCTCCGCCTGGGATAGTCGCAAATAGTCAGGTCGAAAATCTGCTGCAGATACGGTTTTTCCTTCTTTGATATACTGCATTGCTAAATTTGCAAGGGAAGAAGCTCTCTGGCGATTCATTCCGGCAGGCGCAAAAAAGTAAGGAACTTTTACTCTCTCTGCAATAATATTCTCAAACACCGGCACTCCGTCACCTAAAAATGTTACTGCTTCACCACGTTCATTGATTTGATCAACGATTTCATTAATATCCACCGCACACTGTTCCACAAGCACATGGAATTCTTGATGCTCATCAAATGCATAAAGGCCAGTATAGGTCTGGTTTCTTCTAGCATCCATAATAGGGCATATCAAAGTACGTGCGCCCCAAAGATTCCACGCCAATCCATCTACTGTCGGGACTGCCACCAAAGGTTTTTCTAACGCTAAGCCCAGCCCCTTTGCTGTTGCAGAGCCAATACGAAGTCCCGTAAAAGAACCAGGGCCTGCTGCAACGGCGATTGCATCAATGGAGTCCACATCAAGCTCTAACATCTGCTTCAACTCATCTAACATAGGAAGCAATGTCTGTGAATGGGTCTTTTTGTAATTAATTGTATACTCTCCTAAGAGTTCCTTATCTTCGACCACTGCAACCGAAGCTACAAGGCCAGAAGAATCAATTCCTAAAATCTTCATTCTATTCTTCTATGGTTATCTTTCGATAATCAAATCCTTTTTCCAAATCTTTTTCTATTAAAATGTTTCTACTGTTTTTAGGCAAAATATCTTCGATTAAATTTGCCCATTCAATCATGGATACACCTTGGCCATATACATAGTCTTCGAATCCGATTTCATCCATTTCTTCCACATCCCCAATGCGATAAACATCGAAGTGATAAAAAGGAAGGCGACCGTCTTCGTACACCTGAACAATGGTAAATGTAGGAGATGAAATTGCCTCTTTGATTCCAAGTCCCTCGGCAAAACCTTTTGTAAAAATGGTTTTCCCCACACCTAAATCTCCCTCTAGAGTAAACACATCTCCAGGCAGAGCCACTTTTCCTAAACTTTTTCCAATCTCAAAAGTTTCTTTTTCTGAATTTGTTTCAATAATCATTTTTTAAAACTCACTCGGAACTCTTCCGTTCTTTCTTTAATATAAGTCTTTAGTGCATCACGCTTTTCTCCTAGCTGTTCCACCGGAATAATGTAGGCATTTACCCGAGAAGAATAAATAAGGAGCTGCTTTTTAGTCTCAACAATTTTATAAATATCCTTCCATGGAAGCAGGGCACTGTTTTCTCCCCCATTTTCCAAAGATACATCTGTAGATACTAACACTCCTTCGTCATTAAACTCATATCCTAAGGAATGCTGTAGCACTGCAGAAGAAGCAATCTGTGCTTTTGAGCGAATAAATAAAGTGATGGGGCTGTATAAAAGAAGGGCTAAGCCTAATACGATATACATCACCACATCCGTTGGCTGTAATTTCTCTCGAACCACATAGCAAACTACAAAAACAAAAATCCCTACCACAACCGAAATAATACCGTTGAAGGTATGATAGGTATGATAAAGATTAAACCGATACATATCTTTGTCAGTAATTTTAATATCAAACTTCATGTCTTCTTACCTCGTCACATAATTTCAATCAAATTATACCACAACAAAAAACAAATGAAAAACGCCGTCGCATCTGATGTGCATCCAAGAATTCCCGTGCACAACAGCCTGCGATGGCGTATATAAATATGGGTGTTATAAAGTTTTTAAAAGTTATGTCTAGTCGTTACGTTTTATTTTTCTCTACCGTGAAGAATCGGAGAAAGTGGTTTGTAAATTAATAGTGTAATTGCAACAGAAATCATTCCTTTTACAAAAGTGAATGGCAAATTAAATACCAATAAGCACTGTGGCAATGACTTCATAGATGGAAGAATTGCCTGATACATTCCAAGGATTGCATCTTCACTCATTCCATATAAGTTGATATACATAGGATAAGTTACAAACAGATTTGAAGGAAAGCTAAATAGTGCCATGCAAAGTGCACCAACAGTTGCTCCAATTAAAGCGCCCTTCTTTGTCTTGTTAAACTTGTAAATATAGCCTGCTGGTAACACAAAAGATGCGCCAAGCAAAAAGTTACAAAGTTCTCCAACCAATGCTGAACTTGATGTAGCCAGGTGGAAAATGTTTTTGATTAAACAGATTGCTACGCCATACCATGGCCCCAAAGCAAAAGCTCCCATAAGACCTGGTAAGTCAGACAAATCAAGCTTAATAAATGATGGCATAATAGGAATTACAAACTCAAAGAACTGTAAAATAATAGCTACAGCTCCAAGCATTCCTGTTACCGCGATTTGTCTTGCACCAATCTTTGGCTTTGCAAGGGTTTGTGTTGCTGTTGTTGTACTCATTTGTAAGTACCTCCTTTTCTTTAATGGAAGTCTTACAGTAAAAAAGCCCCAAGGCAACTACCTTGGGGCGAATCATTTCTCACTGAGAAACCAATTTCTCCATATATAAAAGAAACTAGTTTTGAAAATACTTCTCTCATCCAGACTGTACTGTCGGTACCGGATTCACACCGGTTCAGCTGCAAGCTGCAGGTCGCGGACTAAACTTTAAAAGCACACCGCCGGTCGGGAATTTCACCCTGCCCCGAAGACTTCCTATATTTGATTTTGCACAATATATTCTAGCAGAGTTTTTCAAGATGTCAATACTTAAAGCTTAATATCTTTAAATAAATCTGCCATGGTACCGAATCCATTGCCACCGCGATTTCCACCACGGTTCTGATTATCTTTTCCGCGATTCTTATTACCATTATTTTTATTCGGACGATTTCTATTGTCGCGATTTTGATGATTGCTTCTTTCTTCGCGATTCTTTTGTGGTTTCTTTTCTCTCTTAGGAGCGGAAGAATCTCCTGCAACATCACCTGCACCGATTCTCATAGAAAGGGCAATACGATTTTTCACCATATCCACTTCAAGTACTTCTACATCCACAATATCTCCTACAGACACTACTTCCATTGGATGCTTAATGTACTTTTCCGTCATATGAGAAATATGAACCAATCCATCTTCGTGAACACCGATATCTACAAAAGCTCCGAAATCAACGATATTACGAACGGTTCCTTTTAATACCATGCCCGGTTTCAAATCTTTCATATCCATAACATCACTTCTAAGAATAGGAGCTGGCATATCCTCACGAGGATCGCGGCCCGGTTTCTTTAATTCCTTAATAATATCAACTAAGGTAAGTTCACCAATTCCTAATTCTTCTGCTAAAGCTTTCACTTCTGAATTTGTTTCAGATGCTTCCGGCAAACGGGTAACATCATTATCATATTTTTTCAAAAGCGCTTCTGCTGCCTTATAACTTTCAGGATGTACGCCTGTATTGTCTAACATATTGTCTCCTTCACGAATGCGAAGGAAACCTGCGCACTGTTCAAAGGCTTTTGGTCCGAGTTTTGGAACCTTTAAAAGTTCGCGGCGATTCCGGAAGGAACCATTCTCTTCTCTATAAGCAACTAAATTTTTGGCAATTGGAGTAGATACTCCAGCTACATAAGAAAGCAGTGGCACAGAAGCAGTGTTCAAATCTACGCCTACTTCATTAACGGTTCCTTCTACAACACCACCGATTGCTTCTGATAGTTTTTTCTGATTCATGTCATGCTGATACTGACCAACACCTAAAGACTTTGGATCCATTTTTACAAGTTCAGCCAAAGGATCTTGTAATCGACGAGCCATAGATGTAGCAGAACGCTGTCCTACGTCAAAGTTCGGGAACTCTTCTGTTGCAAGCTTACTAGCTGAATATACAGATGCTCCGGCCTCATTTACAATAACATACTGAACAGGAGTATCGATTTCTTTTAAGAGCTCTACAATGATCTGTTCAGATTCACGACATGCAGTACCATTTCCAAGAGAAATCAAGTTGATGCCATATTTTTTAATCCAGTTTGCCACAAAAGCTTTGGATTCTTTTACCTTATTCTGTGGTTCTGTAGGATAAATAACAGCAGTATCTAAAACCTTTCCTGTTCCATCTACAACTGATAATTTACATCCTGTTCGGAAAGCAGGATCCCAGCCAAGAACAACCTTATCTGCAATTGGAGGCTGCATCAAAAGCTGCTTGCAGTTCTTTCCGAATACAACAATTGCGGAATCTTCTGCCTTTTCTTTTAATTCACTTCGAATTTCATTTTCAATAGATGGCTGAATTAATCTATGATAAGAATCAGCAATTACTTCCTTTAATACAGGAGTGGTTACATTGTCAGCTGTAATAATCTGCTTTTCTAAGTAGCGAAGAATCTCTTCTTCAGGAGCATTTAATTTTACAGTTAAAAACTTCTCTTTTTCACCACGGTTAATTGCAAGCACACGATGTCCAGGAAGTTTCTTTACTGCTTCTGCAAACTCATAGTACATCTCATAAACGCTCTGTGCTTTTTCATCTTTTGCACTGGTTGCAAGAACTCCTTCTTCTTCTGTAAGTTCTCGAATGCGGGTACGATAATCTGCCACATCAGAAATCTGTTCTGCAATAATATCCTTAGCGCCATTTAACGCATCCTCTGCAGATTTTACTTCTTTTTCTTCATTGATATACTTTGCAGCTTCCTCATTTAAATCACCATTAAATTCCTGCGCAAAAATAAGTTCTGCAAGAGGCTCAAGACCTTTTTCTTTTGCGATGGTAGCTCTTGTTCTTCTTTTTGGCTTGTATGGTCGATACAAATCCTCTAAAAGTACCATGGTCTCAGCTTCCATAATCTGTTTATGTAATTCTTCTGTTAATTTTCCCTGTTCCTGAATAGAGGTTAGGATCGTAGCCTTACGCTCTTCTAAGTTGCGAAGATATGTCAAACGCTCAAACAGGTTACGTAACTGTTCATCGTTTAAGGCTCCAGTAGCCTCTTTACGATATCTAGCAATAAAAGGTATGGTGTTGCCTTCATCAATTAATTTAATGGCAGCATCTACCTGGGTTTTTTTTACTTCTAATTCTTCTGCAATTCTCTTTGCAATATCCATGTTGTTGTCTCCTCTTTGTATAAAATCAACTTCTCCTATTCTACCATATTCTTTAGGGAAAATGTCAAAAAAAGACACCGAAGGGTGCTCCTCCGATGTCTGCTATCTTTGATTAAACTGCATAATTTGCCTTTGCCCCGACTCCAATGTCATTCAATAGGGATTTGGCATTTTGTCTGTAGGGGTTTGGTTCATCCTTAGGAATGGAAAGTGTGGTATTTGTCACACCTCCTGACACATAGGTCCGTCCGCATTCCGGACAAACTGCTGTGTGAATCGCTACCCCGGCGTGAATTACTTTTCCGCCTTCTTGAGCCGCCTTTTTATACGCATTGGAAACGTGCTCACCTTCATGTGCTCTCACTGCTGCCCCTGCAGCATTTGGCGAAATATGAGCTGCCGATTTGAAAGAGACATTCTCATCTGATCCATCCTGATACTTTCTCTCTCGACATGTCTCACAGTTCTCCGGGGAAGATTCAAATCCCGGACGAACATTTCCTTCTGCTTTCTTTACACCATCTTGGGTAGATTCCGTGCCACCAACTACAGTTCCATCTTCATAGGAAGCTGTCGGTGTCATCATGTATGCTCCGTAACTAGCGAACCCCAAAGAGGATGCGCCAATCATACCGATATTCATTTGTCGCCCTCCCGAAATTCAAACATCAAAAAAAGTCTGCCATCTTACATCCTTGTAGCAAACGAAACATACATCCATGTATATAGTTACTAATATTATACAGGGATTTTTAAAAAGCTACAATCCATATTTTTCCTTTGAACCAAAAAGACTTCCCATCACTAGGATGAAAAGTCCTGATTTGATATTTCTTCTACGATATTCTCCGGAGTCTTTCCTTTTTCATAGATTGTAAAATCCTGGTATTTTTCATACAAAGGAATTCTCTCCCTATAAATATCATCCACACCTTGACCTTTTTTTACTACCACACCTCGATCTTTGATATTGGAAAGTCTTTGTTTTAAATCCTCAAGAGACACTTCTAAATAAACTGCCTTCGCTTCTTTTTTCAGGTGATTCATTCCTTTTTCAGAATATACAGCACTTCCACCTGTAGCAATTACCGTTGGATGCTGTGTTTCAATGGACAAAAGCGCTTCTTCCTCCACTTTTAAAAAGCCTTCTACTCCTACTTCATCAATAATATCTGCCAGTCTTTTCTTTTCCCGTTTTTGAATCACCAAATCCGCATCTAAAAAATCCATCCCCATTACCTTTGCAAGGATGACTCCTATGGTGCTCTTTCCAGATGCCGGCATTCCGATTAATACAATATTTTTCATCTCTTGTTCCTTTTTTCGTCTTTACTTATAATGATGCTATGTTAAAAGAATTTATAGAGTCCATAATTTCATATTACAAAGCAGGTGCACCCTGTCTTTTTCATCATGTGACCGGTCTTTATTGTCCCGGATGCGGAGGCACCAGGTCTCTTCACTTTCTATTCACCGGCCATTTCATACGCTCATTTATCTATCATCCTTTGGTATTATATGTAGCAATTCTTGCACTATATATTATTATTCGCCATCTAACTGATTTTGTGAAAACAAAATCTTTTAAACTGGACCGCTTTTATTCTAAACCATGGATGGCATGGATGATGCTAGTCATTGTGGTCCTAAACTTTATTGTAAAAAATACTGCTCTATTGGTCTATCACATAGACCTATTGCAATTCTAAATAAAAAAAGATTGAGGTGTAGCTCCGCCATCATACAGCGATGCAGCTATCACCCCAACCTCGTTTTTCACTCCCTACTGCAAAAGAGACTTAGTCCTCTAAGAATGCAGCATGTACAGCCTTCATTGCAACCTGAACATCGTCAATGTCAATTAAAACTGTAATTCTGATTTCAGAAGTAGCAATCATACGAATGTTTACGCCAACTCCGTAAAGTGCTTCGAACATCTTTGCTGCAACACCGGCGTTAGACTGCATTCCTGCACCAACGATAGAAAG
>JAILMB010000103.1 GCA_024692825.1 Lachnospiraceae bacterium
CTAGCAATTAGGAGAACAGTATGGAAAGAAGAGACGTTATTCGCTCAAAGGAAAGATTAAGAGAAGCTTATTTAGATTTGTTATTTGAACATGGAGATACAAAGATAACAGTAAATGAAGTTCTTGAAAAGGCTGATTTATCAAGAGGAACATTTTATGCTCACTATAGAGACATAAGTGATTTACATAATGCAGTTGAGGATATGTTAGTTGAAAAATGGCGTAAAACCTTTAAGTATCCTACACAGATTCAGCTTACACAGAATCCAAGAGAACCATTGGATAGTTTATTATCAAAAATTGAACCTCATAAAAAAGCAATGAAGATTCTTTTGAAAAAGGAGAATCAGTCCAATTTAATTCGCCAGGCAAAGGAGGCCATGGTGACATTGATGAAAGAGGAGTGTACCCTTCAGAATAAGGATGAATGCGAATTGCTACAGACAGCTATTGCTGGAGCAGTAATTGATTCCTTTGTACTTTGGGTAATCAGTGATAATCCACTTCCAAGAGAGGTATTTATTGATAAGTTGTGTGACTTCATCTCTAGTGGAATCACATCATGGAATGCAAAATAACATGAAATTTTTTGGAAAGAAGAGAACGAGGTTCTCTTCTTTTTTTGTTTTTCTAAATATGATAAAATAATTTTTATCTATTACTTTGAGGGGAGTAAGGTGAAGTGGTATATAAAAGGGAACATTGGCCGGAAAATAGGATGGATTATAGGATTCATGTGGCTTACCGCGTGATTATTGTGTGTTGTATTATTTTCGTGGCTTTTTTATTTTGCACATTTCGGCGTTCGATTGATACGCAAGGTGAACAGGAGAACTTTCAGGTTTTAGAGACTATAAAAGAGGAAAAGGTAGAAAATCCTGATGCCGAATTGGGATACCAAATGGAATATACCTATCGGCTTCCAAATATTTCAGGAAACTACCGTACGTTGGTATTTTATTCTTCTTATAATAATGTAGTGGTGAAATACAAGGGAAGAGTAGTTTATTCCATGTTTGGGCCAAAGCCCGGATACGTCATCCGTACATCTACTCATTCATGGAATCATGTTACTTTTGAAACAGGTGACGGCGGAAAGTATGTTACCATTTGCTTAATTCCTGATTATGAGGGAATTGCTACAGAACCGGAGGAGGTGCTATTTGGAGAGTCAGACAAAATAGTTCGTAGCTATATGGTTCAGGATTTGCCTTCCATGATTTTAAGTATCATTGCGGTTTTGATTGGTATAGTATTTTTAGTTTATTGTATTTTGACATGGAAGAATGAAGAGCTTGATCGAAATCTTGTAATGTTAGGAGTTTTTGCCATCTGTGTAGGACTTTGGAAAATGACAGACAGTAGGGCACTTTCTGCTATAATACCTAATTCACCTACATTATTTGAAATTCCCTTCTTTTGCCTGAGCCTTGCACCGTTTGCATTTGTAGCCTATTCGAAGTTCTTATTTAAGCGGGAGGATCATAAGGTCTGGAATACCTTAGAGATTATTCAACTTTTAGGAACCACTTCGATTTTGCTTTTGCAAATATTTGGAATATACGAGTTTCGACAGACTCTGATTGTTACCCATGTAATTATTATTCTATCTGTGTTGGTGTTTATCTATGAGATTTTCAGAGAGCATCTGGTCTATGGAATAAATAAGACCCTTCGTTTTAATGTCATATATTTACTGTTATGTTTGGGAGGATCTTTGTGGGATATGGTCTCCTATTATATGTCTCAAGGGAAAAGTCATAAGATGATTTCTGGTATTACCTGCTTTGTGATTTATATTTTTTCGATGGGATATTTTTCTGCCTCAAAGGCTAGAAGACTTATGATTGAAGGTACAAGAGCAAAAGAGTTTGCAAGATTGGCCTTCTTAGATCCTTTAACAGATATTCAGAATCGAATGGCTTATAACAGATATATTAGTAGAGATGATATTTCCCTAGAGCATCTGGCAATTGCGGCCTTCGATTTAAATAATTTAAAAAAGTGTAATGACACCTTAGGACATGAAAAAGGCGATATCTACATAAAGACCATGGCAAAGATATTAGAAGATGTCTTTAGCGGAGTTGGCCAGGCTTACCGTATGGGTGGAGATGAATTTACCGTACTGGTTCCAAAAGCACATGAAGAGATGATGGAAAATCTCGTTTTGAGAGTTTCAGAAGAACTGAAAGAAGAAAATAAGAATTATCCGGAAATCCATATGGAAGTTGCCTATGGATATGCTATATATGACTCTTCTTGTGACAGTGGAATTGATGACATTAGTCGTCGCGCAGATGGATTCATGTACGAGAAGAAATTCAGTATGAAGCAGGACTGATTACTAGAATAATTGAGGGAGGGATAGTTGTAATATGAGAGTATACTATCCAGTTATTTTTGCATGCGTTGTGATTGTATTAATCATGTGTGCCAACGCAGCAAGAAAGAGTAATAAAAAAATAGGAAAAGCGGTGGAAAGACTTATGCTGTCTTCGGCAGTGATTGTGTTTTCACAGATTATGGTAGTGGCAGTGCCTAGTTATTGGATTACGAGAGTGTTTGATAACATCTACTTTTTAAGTATCGATTGGGCACTGTATTGTGTACTGGTATTTTGCTACGAGTTTACCCATCAAGAGCTAAAGGGAGCATGGTGGGATTATTTGATTCGAGCACTTGTGATCATAGACAGTATCGCTATTATTCTAAATATTTTCTTTGAGTTTTTAACACAGACCGTTAGCATCGAGATTGAAGGGCAGACTTATTACACTATGAGCCTCTTTAAGATGTATCAGGGTCATTTGTTCTTGTGTTACATGTTATTTATGATTGCCTTACTGGCAATCTTTCGCAAGATGGTGAATACCGCCACCGTTTATTGGGGAACCTATATCCTTATTACCTGTAGTTTGATGATTATCGTTGGGGTAAATCTCATTTATCTAATTACAGATTCCATTATTGATTATTCTATTATTGGGTATGCAGTAGGTGGATTTTTAATCTATTATTTCTCCATTCGAAGTACGCCGATGTTTTTGATTAACAATATGTTATCTGCAATTATTCGTGAAATGGATGATGGAGTAGTGCTCTTTGATATGGACGGAGATTGCGTCTATGCAAATAACAACGCCAGAGAGTTTTTACGGGTAGAGAGTAAAGACTATGAAAAGTGCGAAGAGGAACTTTTGGTTTGGTTGCATGAAGGAAATCGCTACAAGACAAACGATGTTTTCCTGGAAGACACCTTTGTTCGAATGATCAACGGAAAAAAGATTTCGCTTAAGATTGTATCTACTACGTTGAATAAGGGAAATCACGAAATTGGGGTCTGCTATCAGATTACAAACTTCTCAAAAGAAGTAGAACTTCATAAAAAAGAACGCTACATGGCGTTCCACGATTCTCTAACAGGAGTATATAACAGAGCCGGCTTGTTTGATTTGATTGAAAAGAGATTGAGAGAAAATCCGGATAAGCAGTATTATTTATTGGCCTTGGATATTCGTGATTTTAAGGGTGTAAATGATATTCTCGGACGAAAAAGCGGAGATGATCTTTTAATTCGTGTGGCAAAACAATTGGAAAACTTTAATAGTTTAGATGCCATCTATGGTCGATTGATTGGAGATAAGTTTGGAATCTTATTGGAAAGAGAGAAGTTCCATGCCAGAAACATCTTTAAGATGCTTAATAATATGAAGTTTGTTGAATCAGAGACCTCCTATATGATTGTTATGCATATGGGTGTGTATGAGATTCAACCAAATGATCCGACACCAGTGGACGTTATGTTTGACCGTGCCATCTTTGCAATTTCTAAAATTAAAGACAGTTTTGAAGAAAGAATTGTCTTCTACGATGAGACTGCTCGAAAGGATATGCTTTGGGAACAGTCTATTTCAGGAGAGCTGACAAGAGCCCTTGAACATGGACAGTTCAAACCATTCTTACAGCCACAGGTGGATAAAAATGGCATTTCTCATGGCGCAGAGGTTTTAGTCCGTTGGGAACATCCTACGGAAGGTCTTTTAGTACCAAGTCGTTTCATTGATATTTTTGAGAGAAACGGCATGATTTTGAAACTGGATAAATACATGTGGGAAGAAAGCTGCCGTCTGTTAAAAGAGTGGGAGCGAAAGGGATATGATGACTATTATTTGTCTGTAAATATTTCTCCAAAGGACATCTATCTCATGGATGTGTGTCAGTACTTAGTAGATCTTGTGAAAAAGTATGATCTTAATCCAAGTAAGCTAAAGCTTGAGATTACAGAAAATATGATTTCTGATACGGCCCGCTGTATCGAATTGATTGAGCGATTACAAAGTTCCGGATTTACCGTTGAGATGGATGATTTTGGAAGCGGATATTCTTCCTTGAATACGTTGAAAAATATTCCTGTGGACGTATTAAAGATGGATATGGGATTCCTTAGAGATACGAGAGATAAAGAAAAGAGCGAGAAGATTTTCTCCTTTGTGGTAGAACTTTCAAAGCGTCTGAATATGGAGTGCATTGCAGAAGGAATTGAGACCAAAGAACAGCTTGATATTTTAGTGGAATATGGATGCGACGTATTCCAGGGGTATTATTTCTCAAGACCAATACCGATTTATGAGTATGAGAAAAAATATATGTCAAAACAGGAGTAAGAAATGCCAAGATCTCAAAATCAAAAACTGAAATTATATGTCCTTGGTAAAATCCTTATGGAAAATACGGATGAAAATCATGGAATTACCATGGCTGAGATTATTGAACGATTAGACCGGGAAGAAATCTCAGCAGATCGAAAAAGTATCTATGACGACATCCGGGTACTTGAGGATATTGGAATCTATGTAGAAAAAGAAAAGGTTGGAAAATTCTTTTACTACAAGGTAGTGGAAAAGCAGTTTGAAGTAGCAGAACTAAAACTTTTAGTAGATTCTATTTCAGCATCAAAGTTTATTACAGAGAAAAAGTCCAAGGAGTTGATTGGCAAACTTGAGGGCTTAGTATCAAAGTATGAGGCAAAGGAACTACAGCGTTCTGTTTTAGTAAGTGGAAGAAACAAAACACAAAATGAAAACATATACTACAATGTAGATGCTATTCATACCGCTATGAACGAAAACAAAAAAATCTCCTTTGAATATTTGCAGTGGACCTTGGATAAGAAGCTTCAGCCAAAAAGAAAAGAAGCTTATTTGATTAGCCCCTGGTCATTGCTTTGGGACGAGGAGAATTATTACCTCATTGGATTTGATTCTAAGGACGGAATTATAAAACACTACCGAGTGGATAAGATGCACGGAATTTCCACGGTGGATGAAAAAAGAGACGGTTTAAGTGCCTATGAGAAACTGGATATGTCTTCCTATACCGATGTTATGTTTGGAATGTATGCGGGAACGGAAGAGACGGTAACTCTTGTGGCAAAGAATTATTTGGTTGGAGTTGTATTAGATCGTTTTGGCGTAGATATTCC
>JAILMB010000138.1 GCA_024692825.1 Lachnospiraceae bacterium
CAATGCTTCCTGTTTATTACAGGAAACTGCCCGGCAACATCACTGATGTCAAGACCATCGAAAACCTACTTAAGGACATAGACTTTCTCAAACTGGAGAAACTGCAGTTCGTTATGGATCGCGGTTTCTACAGTGAGAAGAACATCAATGACATGATGAAGCATCATCATAAGTTCCTCATCGGAGCAAAGATGTCCTTGAACATCGTAAAAAGTCGCCTTGATAAAGTGCGTAACGATTTCTGTACCCGCTTTAACTACAACTCAGAGCTGAAGCTCTATGTGCAGTCATTCACAGAAGAATGGGACTACACGGAAGAAAAGCCTCGCAGCGGTGATGTTATCAGTGAGAAACGTCGCATATACCTTCACATTTACTATAACGACCAAAAGGCTACCGATGATAAAGCCAGATTCAATCATGTTATCGACCATTTAGAGAACAATCTCATCAATGGTACGCCAAATCCGGAGGATGAGAAGCTCTATCAAAAGTACTTTATCATCAACGAAACACCAGTCAGAGGCGTGACGTACAGTTTCAAGGAAGAAGCCATACGTAATGTGGAGAAGAACTACGGTTATTTCGCTCTAATGTCCAACGGTATCAAGGATCCTGTGGTTGCTCTCAGGATATACAGAGCAAAGGATCTTATAGAGAAGTCCTTCAGTAACCTAAAAGAACGACTCAACATGCGTCGTATGGCCGTGGCAGCCGAAGACAATTTCGAAGGAAAACTATTTATCCAGTTTGTCGCTCTTGAACTGCTATCATACATAAAGAAACAGATGGACGACAAAGGAATGTTCAAAAATTATACTATGCAATCGCTACTGGATGAACTTGATATAATCGAGTACTATCAGCAACCGGGTAAATCACATCATCTGTCAGAGGTGACCGAAAAGCAGCGTAATCTCTACGAGATGATGGGAGTGGTCGAACCGACATAGATATAAAATGTCGGGAGTTCAGGATGTAGTAAACGGTCAATTTTTTGCAGTGAACGGTAAGTAAAATAAAAAAGCCCGCGGTCATCCATCAAGATAGATAACCGCAGGCCTCCTCAAACCATATTAAACTCACGTTCTTCAATCTTTTGACTTTATCGGATTCCTAATCACGGTCTTCAGTTTTTTAGGAGCAACCTTCCTAGCATCACTCAGATAAGTCTCATGATGAAGGCGCTTATCCGTACTGCTGTTCCATGAATTCATACATCATAGCAACCGTAGCAAGCCCATCGCCATAAGATCCGATATGCATACACTGAACGCATAATCCTTATCTAATTTCACAATCATTAGAATACCTTCAATATAAATGCTAAAACTAAAACTGCCACAGCAATCACTCCATAAAATAGTACTTCGGTTATAGAAAATAAACACTTAAAATAACATATTCTTGATGTCTCTTTGCCACTCATAACAATATTGCGTGTATCCATATTGAAATCGATGTTACTTTCTTCTTTGATAGAAATATTTTTATATAAAATTCTATATTTTCTTTCTTTCTGAAGATAAAAAGAATCTAATAGCCAGAATGCAACCAAAGGTAAAAAAGATAACAAGAAAAATCTCCTATCCGAACCTTGGGCAGAAAGTGCACCTATAATTGAAACCAATGTCACTGCCCACCCTTTAAGCTGAAAACTGTTATTCCCCATTCTTTCAATAATTCCTTCAACCATTTCTAGATGTTTCATCTTTTTTTCACATGCGTTATTATCCATTGTTTTTCTCCTACTTAGCTGCCCTTTCTACCCAATATCCAAGATTAGTATATCCATCATCATATACATAATCATAAATAGCAGTTGCAATATTATCGAAATATGCTGGAGTGCCATTTTTATAATATCCTATCACAGAATGATAATTGCCTGCCATTGATGTTCTACCGTTAAAGTCCTTTATCCTGTGTATGTCTACACCTATGACTGCGTTTCCTCGTTTTAAGCTTTCACAAATCTCGTATTTGACATACTCTCTATTTAAGGTTTCCTCACCTATTAAAACCACCGTAACAGAAGTTCCTGTTAATTGAGAGTTTATCCACTTTTTAATTGCATCATCACCTTGTCGTTGCACTTTTTCAAAATCAGCGTGATCAATTATACCGGAAATTACTTGTCCTCCCTGTGTCACCCATCTATTCCTGACAACCATTACTCTCGTGATGTCGTTTTGATAATGAAAACTGTAAAAAACACTTCTAGCCATTAATTACTTCTCCCGTATATGCGTTACTTTTATATTGCTCATACAATACATCTAGTGGATGTACAAGCTTACTTTTTTTATATTGGTTGTTCCACATCAGCAAGCCTTCATCTGATAGTTTATTCATTCCTTCCAAGTATTTTGAAATCTTATATTGAATTTCCAATTCTTTTTGAGCTCTAATCTCACTATGTTCAGCAAATGTCGAATACTTCTTTCTCAGCCTATCTGGAATTGTTTGTTTTAAGTATGAGGACATAGCTAATTCATGATAAATCCATGGAGAAATCGAAACTTTTACCTTACCATGTTTATTGTTACCGTTTTTTATACAATTAAGATCATCAACTAGCGAAACGGAATTCGGTGTATTAAAAAACATTACACATTCCGAAAGATCCATTACTTCTGTCAAAGCTGTTGACAACATCATATGTACATGCGCTGTTGAATAATTTCTTCTCTCATAGTTATAGGTTTCTCCCGATTTGTTCCAGCAATATTTATCATCAATTTTTCTTAATAAATCATCGCAATATCCCCAAACACAGGAATCAATAAAACATTTTAAGCCAAACTTATCATATAGCCATCCCGAAAAAGCTTTTACCTTATCTATGTCTTTATGTGAATGTGATAAAAAGACATCATACTTCTGTGTTTTAAACCACTCCTCTTTCATCATATCCCCATCCAGAGCGCCGGTTGGTAATATATATTTTTCCAAAACACTTTTTACATCACTCCTACATTCAGCGAAAATACTTTGCCCAGAAGATAAATGGCTATTCATCTCTTGTCCATAGCAAAAATTTCCGACTGAAACTTCGAACTTTGAATACAATTACAACGCTCCTCCCTATGCCATTCTAAAAAAATTACTCCGTTGG
>JAILMB010000144.1 GCA_024692825.1 Lachnospiraceae bacterium
ATTACTCCCAATGATCCAATTAAGGATGCTGCAACAACAGATGCCACTATGATTTTTTTGCTCAAATGCTTATTTGAATACATAATTCTCCAAAACTTTTTCCAAAATATTTCATTTGTTACATTTTTGTTACGCGTGAATTATAGCAATATGAAATATTTTTGTCAAGTTTGTCCAATTTTACGCCTGTTATATTGTAAAAAAGACGCATGAACAAGACTGATTGTCCATGCGTCTGAATTATTTGTGTAACAATTGGATTAAATATTTAACATATCAGCATATGCCTTTAATGCATCTTCGGTATCTCCGGCTAACACCTTCTTTGCCAAAGTCTTACCAAGCTGAACACCTTCCTGATCAAAACTGTTAACATTCCATACAAATCCCTGGAACATTACCTTGTTTTCAAAGTGTGCTAAAAGTGCACCTAATGTCTCTGGTGTCAACTGATCTCCGACAATAATAGAAGAAGGACGGTTTCCTTCAAAGTACTTATTCGCATTGTCATCATCTTTACCACATGCAAATGCCATAATCTGAGCAGCTACATTTGCGCATAACTTCTGCTGAGATGTAGAATTCTCAATTACTACATCTGTAGCCATCTGGCTATTCTTAAATCCAACAAACTGAAGAGGAATAATATTTGTTCCCTGATGTAATAACTGATAGAAACTATGCTGTCCATTTGTTCCTGGTTCACCAAAGATGACTGGTCCTGTTACATAGTTTACCTTTTCACCAAATCTATTTACGCTCTTACCGTTAGATTCCATATCAAGCTGCTGTAAATGAGCAGGGAATCTTGAAAGACCCTGAGAATAAGGTAAAACTGCAGTTGTTTCATATCCTAATACATTACGCTCATAAACACCAATCAAAGCATCTAACATAGCAGGATTTTTCTTAATATCTTCATTCTTTGCTAAGGCATCTTCTGCTGCTGCTCCATTTAAGAAACGAGCAAATACCTCTGGTCCAAATGCAAGCGATAAAACTGCTCCACCTACTGAAGATGTAGAAGAATAACGACCACCAATATAATCATCCATAAAGAATGCGTCTAAATAATCATCGCTCTTTGCAAGAGGAGATGTTTCAGATGTAACAGCAATCATATGCTTTGATGCATCAAGACCTGCGTTCTTTAATGCATCTTTTACGAATGATTCGTTTGTTAATGTCTCTAATGTAGTTCCTGACTTAGAAACTAAAATAAAAATAGAATGAGCTACATCTACACCCTTTAATACAGCTGCTGCATCATCAGGGTCAACATTTGAAATAAAATGAGCTTCCATTTTAAAGGTGTTATTTACCTTTGCCCAGTTTTCCAAAGCAAGATACATAGCACGAGGACCAAGGTCAGATCCACCAATACCAATCTGAACAACAGAAGTAAACTTCTCTCCAGCTTCATTTACGATTTCGCCAGCGTGAACCTTGTTGGCAAACTCAGCAATTCTTTCCTGTTGTTTTACATAAAACTCTCTTTTGTTTACGCCATCAGCTACAACATCATCTCCAAGCTGACCACGAGTTAACTGGTGAAGAACCAAACGCTTCTCACCGGTGTTAATTACTTCACCGTTGTAAAGTGCAGCATACTTATCAGTAAGTTCTGCTTCTTTTGCAAGTTCTGCCAAGGCATCTACAACCTTATCATCTACCTGCTTTGCTGCGTAACTATATACCAAGCCATTTGACATAGGCACGCGATATTCAGCAACACGCTTTGCTCCGTTTGCTCCAGACATAACTTTCTTTAACTCAACCTGAGTCTTAAGTGCCTCGAGCTTCTTAAATGAACTTAACTTATCCAAATTATTCCATGTAGTCATTTGCGTCACTCCTTATTAAAAATTAAAATTAACCATACTCTTACCCATTTTATCCTTAGGTTCACGGAATTTCAATCTTTTTAAAAAGCATTTCCTTCTTTCTGTATTTTTCTGTTTCTCTTCCATATGGCTTTAGACGCTTTCTTGACTTTTCCCTCTTATGGGGTAAGATTGAAAAAGACAAAAACCTAGGAAGGTATTTATATATGAAAAAAATCATTTTAACCGGTGGCGGAACTGCCGGACATGTAACTCCAAATATCGCATTATTACCTGAACTTCGGGATCGAAATTATGAAGTATTATATATCGGTTCCTATGATGGAATGGAAAAAGGCCTGATTGAAGAAGTTGGCCTTCCTTATGTAGGAATTTCCTCCGGAAAACTTCGCCGCTATTTTGATTGGAAGAACTTTTCTGACCCATTCCGGGTATTAAAAGGATATTTTGAAGCTAAAAAAATCTTAAAAAAAGAAAAACCAAATGCAGTGTTTTCAAAGGGTGGATTTGTATCTGTTCCTGTTGTCCTTGCTGCAAAACGACTTCACATTCCCGCAATTATTCACGAATCTGATATCACTCCAGGGTTAGCAAACAAGCTCGCTATGAGAGGGGCCACAAAAATCTGCTGTAATTTCCCTGAGACAGTAAAATATCTACCTGAAGATAAAGCTGTCTTATCCGGTTGCCCTATCCGAAAAGAATTGTTAGAAGGTTCCCGTGAAAAAGCCTTAGAATTCACCGGTCTTTCTGGAGAGAAACCAATCCTTTTAATTATTGGCGGATCTTTGGGCTCTGTATTTGTAAACAATGCAGTAAGAGGATCTTTGGATGTGCTATTAGAAACCTTCGAAATCATCCACCTTTGTGGAAAAGGAAACTTGGATGCCTCCCTAGATGGGAAAAAAGGCTATGTTCAATACGAATTTATCAGTGATGAGCTTCCCGATTTGTTTGCAGCCTGTGATGTTGTTATCTCCCGTGCAGGCGCAAATGCTATCTGCGAACTTTTGGCATTGCAAAAGCCAAATATTTTAGTTCCTTTATCACTAAATGCATCTCGAGGAGATCAGATTTTAAATGCCCGTTCTTTTGAGTCGCAGGGATTTTCCTACGTAATCGAAGAGGAACAGGTTACCCCTGACTCATTACTTCAAGCCGTAGATGAAGTGTATAAAAACCGGGATAAATACAAAAGCGCAATGCAAAAAAGCAATCAGACAGATCCCATTAAGACCATTGTGGATTTAATTGACTCCCTTTTTTAGCATGATATCGGATTGAACACATAATCATCATGCGAAAAGCTTGCCGTACCGTCGTATTTTTCTGCGGTTGCAATTACAGATACAAGACCGATACCGTTTCCGCCTTTATGAGTGGACAGGTAACGGTCTTTTATTTTTATTAGTTTCCCTCCGTAGCTGTTTTCAAGTGCCACATAGGCAAAAGGGATTTTTTCTTCTTTAAAACTCTATTACATCTTTAAGCTATCTCTTATTTCTGCCATTTCTTCATCAGAAAACTCCAAATGATCCCACTCTAAGATTGCTTTTTCGTCCTTATAGCGAGGTAATAAATGTACATGCAAATGGAAAACAGTCTGACCTGCTGCCTCTCCATTATTCTGTAAGATATTGAATCCACCACAACCTAATTTTTTTGTCATATGAGTTGCTAACTTTTTCGCCAAAGGCATAATCTTTGCTGCAACGGAATCATCCACCTCATAAATATTATCGTAGTGTTCTTTTGGTAAAATCAAAGCATGCCCCTTTGTCGCAGGTGATGCATCTAAAATTACCTTGAAATCATCATCCTCATAAATGCTGTTGGTTGGAATCTCTCCATTTGCTAATTTACAAAAAATACAATCGTCCTTTTTCATCTTTTCCTCCTATTCCATAAAGGGAAATATTTTATCTAATCCCTGCAATAATCGCATAACACCCTTTGCCGTCAAATCTCCAACCGTAAATGCACGGTAGAAAGATTCTCGTCCGGCAACAATGTTATTCATAATCTCATATGGGATTTTAAGGTATACATCATATACCTCCTCTTCCCCATAATGACATACGATATCATCTCCTTCTACAGAGATAAACAAGGGCTTCTCTTTCCCTTCAATTTCAAATAAGTATTTCCCGGCTATTTCTTCGTTAGGAGTATAGTGAGACCGGAACGCAGAAATAAATTCTGTTTCTGCATCTTCTGTCTGCTGTCCCAACATATTACGGAACATAGAGGAAAGTTCAATAATATCTTCTTTTTGCTTCTTTACATAGCTATCATCCGATGCGTACACCGATAACTGTTCGCTTTCCTGAGGTGTCAGCTCCATGGACTGGGAACGAAGTACACTTCTCGTTACTGCCTGATTGGAAGTAGGAAGGCCTTTCGCTTTTTGAGAAATAGTACGATACAGGTTTTCAGCCTTCTTTTCTATGATATGGGCATATTCCTGATTTGACTCAAACTCTGCCCGATCCTCCACATAACCACAAAGACCGTTACAAGGTAGTCCACCTAAAATCTCCCAGGCATTCTCGAGCGTAAGGATTCCCTCTCGCTCGCCATAAGTCTTTGACATTACTACTGGCTGCATGTAAATAGTAGAAATTTTTTCCTTATCGCCATAGAGCCAACATGCATCTAAAAACTGGTTCATAAATCCACCGATTCCTAGCCATTCTACTGTTGTAGCTAGAATGATTCCATCTACATCTTTAAATGTTTGCGGCAATGTGGAAATCTCATTTTTATACTCGTAGATGTTGTAATGATGCACTTCTACTCGAAGTTCAATTAAAACATCCTCCATCTTTTTAATCACGTAGATTGTAGGGTCATCTAATACCCCACGTCCACCATAATAAATATTAATCTTCATAGAATCTCCTATGTGAGTTTTCTCCATTAAAAGCTCATTTTTTGAACTTTTTTGTACTTCATAAGTATAAATTTTTTATGGTGGAAAATCAATTTTTTCTTATACTACGCGATATACTACATCAGCAAAAGAAATGGTGTCTTTTGACTTTATAGGCATGGCTTCATGATAGCTAATCATCTGTCCATTAAGGTAGGTTCCGTTTTTTGAGTTTAAATCCTCTAGATAGTAAACCCCATCCCGTTTATAAATCTTTGCATGATAACGACTTACCACAGGCGAGTGCAAAACTGCATCATTTCCACCTTCTTTCGAACCTATGCGAAACGGGCTATGAGAAATAATATAATCCTTATCCCCATTTCCTCCTCCCTCGTACATCAGTTTTCCACAACAGAAGTTTGGATTCTCTGCTAAAAGCACCGTCTCTGTAGCCGATTCCATTTCGTCAAACTCCAAATCTTCTAGCATGTCATTCTCAGGAAACAACTCTTCTTTTCTATGAAAGTACTTCTGTCTCCAATTGGTAAAATTTTCCATGATAACATCAAAGAATCCCCTTTTCTCTGTTTCTTCCGCTTCTAGTTCTTCTTCGAAGAAATCCTCTCCCACTTCTCTTGCAGCATTTATAATATCTTCTTTTTGAATTTCAATTTGAGCTTCTTTCTGTTCATCTTTTAATCGTAGTAATAAATCCCCTAAAGAAAAACTTCGCTGTTCTGTAATAGCAAATAATTCATAACACAATTCCGTAATCTCCGGCTGTCTATGATCTACCGCTGCAATAATAAAACGCATGATATTACGTAGTTGCTCTAAATAATCGCAATGGGAAAGAGGACAATAACATAGAAATACTACAATATAACTTTTATGCTGCTCTAAAAAAACTGTATCCGGATCCATATAGATGGCTTCTTCCCGAATCAAAAATTCTGATAGTCTAAGATAGGCCTCTGAAATTAATCGGAAAATCGTATACAGATTTTCCTTTGTTACTCCCTCTTGTTCAAAAAAATCCCTCAAAGATTTTTTCCCGGAGATATCGTACCAAAACTGAAGATAGCCATTCATTTCCATAGTATAAAAACCAAGTAATACATCGATTGTATTTTCTTGCAACATTTTTTCTTCATATCCTACATCTACATACTCCCCCTCTATAATCATATAATTCTGATTGGGGTTTCTCTTATACGTAATATCCATCTATTCCTTCACTTCCTCCCATATATCCTTCCCTAGAGAAATCCATCGAAATGTTTTAGCAGGATCATCCTCCACAACCTCATATTCACTAATATCCCTTAATGCATCATGGTATACTTGAAACCCAAGTATAATCATAAGAAATATAATGGTAATGGATAACCCCACGATTGCAGTTGCTTCTACTGTATAACTTCCATCAAGGCTTTTATGCAAAGCTACCTCCTCCTATCAATAGAAGAACAAATCCAGATAACAAAACAAAGGGCACAAAAGGAATCTGATAGTATCGATTCTTCTTTTGAAATAGAATCATTCCCAATCCCACAAGTCCTGCTATCATGCATGCCAACCATAACAACATAAGATTCTTCCAGAATCCAAGGTACACACCTGTCACCATAAACAAATACCCGTCTCCCTTTCCGATTTTGCCTTTCGTAAGAATACTGATACCAACAAGAACGACTCCTATAAGAATCCCTGCCACTATATCGCCAATCGTCCTCCTTTGAAATATCAGATGAAACACCATTCCTATAATTCCGCAAATGATTACTGGTACCATAGGAATTTGTTTTGTTTTCATATCCTCAATCGCGAGTAAAGACAATAATCCAATTAAGCATCCAGCTTCCATTCTTCCTCCTAGTGTCCACACTTCGGACATTCTTTAAACCTGCTTTTCGCCTCTGTTTCCTTCATTCTATATACTGTTCTTTTTAGTCCAGAACAATGTATATCCCCATGGTAACAATCTCCCCAAGTAGTAATGTAATAAACGCTATTTTTCTTCCTACAACAAGAACATCTTTCGTACCTACCCCCATCAGCGTTCCGCTGTGAAGAGATTTCATTTTTTGCAACGCTTCTTATGGTTGGATCAATATATTTACAGTATTTAGAACGGTGATAAGCCTTTCCATACTTTGTCACATATACATACCCCTCTTTGCCACTTCCCTGGCTCGGATCGTATCCATTCCAAATACGCGCACACTTTTGCTGCTTTACTGAGAAACTCTGTTTTCCAAGAACTGATAGTGGATATGATATTCCGTAAGACACTCTTAAATAAATACGATTATCCTTAATCTCTGATCCTAGGGTTTGAAATCCTAAAAACCCTCCCTCAATATAATCTTCTGGAACTTTTTGCAGCTTGACCTCTGCTAAGAATAATCCTGACAAAAGAATTTCTGAGATATCATCCTCTAATAAAGCCGTTTTGTTTACAACATTTTCCATTGCGCATTCTACCTTCCATTGGGTATAGACAACCCGTATACAAAAAAGCAGTAACATGGAAAATATTAGAAATAATGGTAGGCAAACACAGGCTTCCACCGTATAGCTTCCATTTTGGAAAGGAGGTGTATAAGAGTGTCTCTTTTTCCGTACTGAATTGATAATCGACAAGAAGAGCTTATTTTTTTGAATTTGGTCAGCTGTTTTTCTGTTTGATGAAAATAAAGAAGTTATTGAACATAGATATTTTTTTGAATATTTGAGAGACACCCTAATACACCTCCTTTCTGCTTATAAGTATGATCCTCGTTTATGTATACAATATGTATAGCCAGACAGATCTCCTTGATACAAAGGTATAAAAGAAATGAATAGTAGGGATGCGCGAAGTGTTACTTGACAGTCTGCCTCTACTAAAAAATGATCCATAGAAACAAACTCATAATCTTCTTTTTGATGTAGGTTCTCCTCCATCAAATCTAATGCTCGATAAGATAAAACTTTTTGTGACTCTAATGTGTATAGCGCAAATAAATACTCTTGATAAGTAATCCCTTTTTCACATTCTTTCGCTTTTACATTTGTATCTAAATATAACCCAATTTCCTTTAAACTAGATGTCCATTCTCCCGGTGTTTTTATAAGAGAAACCTTTCCCCCGGACAACAGTAATCTCACATCTAAAACACTTTCTATATAAGCCCAGGCTGCCATAATTCCATAGCTAACCAATTCTTCTAATTCCGGATGCAATATTACTGCTGAAGCTGTCGCTGCCAAAGCTTTGGCTTCTGCAACTTTTTCCTTATCCATGCCAAGGGATACAAGGTTTTCTACTTCCCTTATAAGAAGTAATTTTTTTACTGTACTGGTTAGATTCTCAATGTCTGATGGATGACCGCATAAAATATACTCCAGCTCATACTTCATACCATCTTTATGAACATCATTTCCATAGCAGGAAAAATGCTTTGTCAAATAATACTGAAATAAGACACGGTTGAGGATTGTAACCTCCTTTGGCTTTATACTGCCAGTTTGTAATTCTCTATTCGATACCAAGTTCTCAACAGTAAAGCTTTGATCCGATAATTGTGATGTGTCGCCTGTAATCTGCGAAAGAACAGCCTTATGTTCAAAATCCATTATGGATCCTATAAAATTTTTTGACTCATCATTTCCCTCTGCTTCTTTCTCATCCTCCATTTTTTTTAATCCAGATGGGTGGTCTTTATATAACAACGTCTGTATTACGCCACCCTCTTCATCCGTTTTGTTTCCCTCTTGTGTTTCCTCCAGATTCTTTTTTGTATTTGAAAGTACGTCTTCAATATCTACTGTATTTTTTGAAGCTTCTTCAAAAACGCTACAGCGATTCAGTAACTCGTCCAATCCCTCTTTTGTCAATTCACTTTCTACACATTTTGCAGCCTCTTGAATCAGCACAGCTCCCTCGCCATCTGTTAAAAACATCGTTTCATCAACACGACAATCTTGTGTGCTTAACTTTAAGAAATCCACTCCATTGCTGTTCGGCAAACCATCTTCCCCAAGATAATACTGAATAGTTTCTTCTAATTGCTGTGTACCACAAGATTCCTGTCCATAATCCATGTCAATGGCAAGAAGTCCATACTCATCCCATAGCGGCCGATTATATTCTCCAAAAGCAGACTGAACTGCTGTCGCTGTCATAGTTTTAGCTTCTGTCTGAAGACAGCTATATCTTACGGATTCTGCCATAGTAAAAAATAGTGACATCACCATAGACAACATAAGCCCTAAAAACACAGACATGCTAGCCTTTCTCATACTTTTTTGGCATTGGTTGCAATGGTCTTAAAAATGTCATTCACTAAATCGGTAATATTTTCTTTAAAGATCAAAACCAAAGAAATCAACACCACAAGAATCAGTATTACTTCCACAACCCCAATCCCATCTTCATAGCACATGTAACGGTTCCATTTCAGTTTGTAAAAATTCAACATACATTCCCTCCTATACTTGAATTTGAGCAAGAGCCGGCATCACCAAAACAATCATTACCATTATTAAAAGTCCCCCTAGCGGCAGTAAAAGTTTTGTTGACGCCTCCTCTCCCACAATTTTTAATCGTCTTTGTTCAGTCTCATAACTATTTTTTTCTTCCCTTTCTAATTGTTCTAATAAGTATTCATTTCCTTTGCGCATATTTTGAATTAGAAGAAGGGCCAGTTTTTGATAGGCCGGGTGCTCACATTTTTGTCCAAATCGCTCTAACACCACCTGCATATCCTTCCCATCCCGAAGTCCTCGATTCATTTCTAGAATAGCTTCGTAGGCTGGTCGACATTTTCCCTTCCTTTTCTTATTCTTTTGATAAGCTAATCCTATTTTTTGAAAGGCTACCTGAATACTCATTCCTGTCCCCATGTACAACACCAATGCATTGATAATGTCCGGGTAATCCTTCATAAAACTTCTTTTTCTTTTTTCCTTTTCTCTTCCTTCATCAAACTTTAATGCAGCTATTAATAGCACACCACCGATTAATCCGATAAAACAAATTTGCATCCCCGTATATGATATTGGTTCTCTCCATTTCAACTTTACTTCCTGTAAAGTTTTCGGTAGTGTTACCTCCTCATCTTCCACATTGTTTTTATCTGCATCATCTAACGCTTTTTCAAGGAAATAACGAAATCCGTCCAGTGTCCTTACATCCGGTTTTTTTACTACTACCGGAAAAGAATAGATACAACACTTCTCATAAGCAGTTAATGAAACCTCACACATCACAATTTGATTTTCGGATAGTTCGTCAAGATATAAGGTTCCATCATTTCGTATGATTCCCTCAGGTTCAAAATGCCATTCCCCAATTACTTCCCCATCGCAATAGGTTTCCTGCAAATTTACTTTTGAAGTAATAGAATCATAATTTTTGTTTTTACCCAAAAACTCCCTTTCTGCTTGAATTTTAGCCTCCTCCAACATTTTATTGATCTCTGATTCCTTTGGTCGTTGACCTGACACTTCAAACGAAATCTCTGTTTTTTTACCATCTCCTTCCACTTCCATAATTACTTCATTTTCTTCGTCTCCATATATAGGACGGGTAATCGTTGAAACTCCTACCCGGTTTTTGTATAAACTAACGCCCTGCATACCTAATCCAATTAGAACAATGAAAATGACCAATCCTATAATCTTTCTCTTTGTCATTTTTATCCCTCCAATGTTTTTCGTACAATATACACTCCTAATAACACAGATCCCACATATAACAATAAACAACCTGTCATTGCTATACTTCCATAGAAACTTCCATACATCGGCGCTAAAAAATCTGCTGCCCAAATACGCAAGTAAACTAAAATCCCGATTGGTACACAAGCCATAATTTTCAATTCCAATAGCTTTTCTGCCATTTGGCCTTCCATATCTTCTTTTAATCCAATGGCCTCATCCATTCGAAGTGCGATTCTTCGAATATTTTTTGTATAATCTCCCCCCATCCGTTTTGCATACAGAAATAATTCTGCAAACGTAAGCATTTCTTCCAGATTGATTTTCTCTGCTAAAAGAAAAAACTGTTTTTCTACTGCCACTCCCATCAAAACCTTTTGATTTAAGTGAAATAACTCTCTTTCTAAAACTCCCTCTTTTCCATATAGTAAATGCAAATTTTTTTCAGCCTCAACAAAAGCATTCTCCACGGATATTCCTGCTGACAAGCTGTTTGCCAAGGCCATTAACACCTCGCGAAACTCCCTTTTTAACACTTCCTTCCTTTGCTTATTTTTCTTTTGAATATAGTAAATCCCAGTAAGAGGCATAACAAATATTCCCACCAGGCATCCAAGTCCATGATTGTAAAACAGCACCACAATACCAAGAGTAATAAGAACACCTAAAACTCCTATCTTTAGCCAATCTGCTGCATACAGTTTGACTCCTCTGCAGTTTCTGAAAAGAAAATCTCCAATTTTTCGGTGTGATGTAGTGTTCCTACTCTGTTCCATACATCCTTTCCCTCTCTACACTCATACTGATACAAAGGTGCTAATAGAATCTCACCATTTTCATAACCTGATACCTCACACACCTCTAATACTTTTCTTTGATTCTTATTTACTTTTCCCAAATGTACAAAAATATCGATTCCGGAAGCGATTTGCTTATCAATCGCCTCTATTGGAAGTGAAACATCATCTGCCATCATCACCATGGTTTCCAATCTTGATATCATGTCCCTGCAGGAATTCCCATGGCCCGTTGAAAGTGCTCCTTCGTGACCTGTATTCATTGCCTGGAGGACATCCAAAGCCTCTGCTCCACGACATTCCCCCACAATGATACGATCAGGTCTTATTCGCAATGCTGCCTTTACTAAATCTCTTATTTTTACTTCTAACTTTCCTTCAAGAGTAGCATTGCGAGACTCCAGCCTCACCAAATTATCAATTCCCTGCACCTGCAGTTCTGCGGAATCTTCTATGGTAACTACTCTTTCATTCTTTGGAATAAACTCCGTAAGGGCATTTAAAAATGTCGTCTTTCCGCTAGAAGTACCACCTGATATAAAAATGTTATACCCGGACATCACTAAACTCTTAAAAAACTCCGCCATTTCTTTTGATAAAGAAGAGAAGGTTAGCAATTTTTCCATGGTGATCTTTTCTTTTGGGAACTTACGAATGGTTACTGTTGAATGTTCCAATGAGATTGGAGATAAAATTACATTTACCCTGCTCCCATCCGGCAGCTTTGTATCCACAATAGGGCTGCTTTCATTTACCATCCGATTATTTATAGATACGATTTGTTGAATCACATCATATAATTTTTCTTCAGACGAAAACTTTAATTTGCTTTTTTCTATCACACCATTTTTCTCAACGTAAATATTTTCTGCGCCATTGATCATAATTTCAGATATATCATCTGCATCTAATAAATCCTGCAACACATCTAACTTACGTAATGAATTAAACACTTCCTGTTCTAAGCTTAACTTCTCCTCTAGAGAGAGATTTCGTTCCCGTCCCATAACGATAATCTCCTCACGGATCATCTGGCGAATCTCTTCATCTTCGATTTCCCTGGTTAAATCCATCTTATTAAGAATTTGAAATCGCAAGCGTTCCCTTAAATTCATCCCACACAAAACTTCTTAAATTTCCCTCCATTAAGTTCTTCAGGCGATACGCTCCTTCATTTAAGTTTTCTGCAGACATATTTAACATCACTTCATGTATTCTAGGAGCCATATCCAATTGAAGGATATAATCCTTACAATGGTTAAAACAATACTGATAATAATCCTTTGATTTTCCCAGAAGAATCAATTCGTCCATATACTCATACAATATATGAACAAAAGGAAAGACCCCATCATATAACAACACTATGGAATATCCCATTTCCATAATTGTTTTATATAATCGTTCCCATAGTTCTTCTTTCACGAAATACAAATTCTCTGGATTTTTTAATGGAGGCAGCATTGCAATATCTTCAAAATAGAAGATATGCTCTTGAAGTTGAAAACTTTCTCCCTCCGACTCCATTAAATACATAATGTCTAATAAATCCTTCTTCGCATCCTCGTTTCTAATTAAATCCGGCAATATACTAAATGTCTCTAAATCTAGAAACATTACTTTTTTCTGTTGTGACATAATATGAGATAATGTTAGTGCAAAAGGTAATCGTAAATCATGACCAATGGGTGAATAGATTCCCAGCACTTCTAATCCCAGGATTGTTTTGTTTTCTTGGCAACCGTCATAACGCGCTTTTGCTATGACATCATTTAAATTTGATACGTTTTGGAATTTATAAAATATCTCTTTCGATGTGACACCATCGTTGACATTTTCCGAAAGATATAACACCCGGTCAATTTTTATATCCGGCTGATGTGACTCATAACTTTCCAAAAAAGATTTTTCCAAGAGGGCCAAATTATAATGACCTTGACCGTTTAAAAAAGAATCGATCTGCGTATACGCAGAGACTGAAATCCGACGCTTTCGACTGCCTAAATAAGTGGATAGCGCATTCACATAAGCACTGTCAAAATCGCAGATTAATACAGAAAATTCTTCCATACATCCTCCTGTAACATATTCAATTGTAAAAAATGGGGATTGAAAACTATTTAGTTTTCTTAGATTTGTTTTACCGAACTAAATGCATTATAGATTAAATGTTTGTATTCTTCAATGAGTTTTTTCACAAAATTTCATTTTTGTCTGAATTGTAAGATTTTTCGAAAAAGATATTGTAATGTTTCCACAAAAAAATACCGGATATTATCCGGTATTAAAAAATAGTATTCTTATTATCTCTTATGCAAAGAATCCTCGATTACTTTCACTACCTACAGATTCCATTACATCATTTCTACCATAGGTATATCCAGCAGAAACCTTTTGTGCATGCTGCATTACAGGTTTTGAGTTGTCATTCTTTGCCACTTCCATAAAGCTTTGATACAAGGGTTTCATTACCTTTAATGTATTATCCAAATCCTTTATTTCGAAAGAATAACTTGCCTTTGCAATACTTCTTTCACAAAAATCATAAAGAGAAAACAGATTTGCCGATATATCATAGGTGAAATTGAGATCATCTTTTAAATGACGAAGCACCTGTGACGCCATGCGTAGAGACTTTCCATAAGCATCGATATAAAGACCTTTGTCCTCATGCGACATTTTCTCTAACACTTCTTTTGCATCTTCTAAATATGCAAAATAAATCTCATATAAAATTACGATTAGTTCTGTCTGATTAGATTCTGTAATACGAAGTTTGAAAGAAGAAATCTTTTCTTTATTCATTTACATCTCCTTACTGTAACAACTG
>JAILMB010000158.1 GCA_024692825.1 Lachnospiraceae bacterium
GCCATTTTCTAGCATGGAAAGCATCTCTGCAATATGTAAACTTTTTCCACCGGGAGCAGCGCAAACATCTAAAACCTTTTCACCGCCCTTAAGATTTGCTTTGGTTGCCACCTGCATAGAAGATAGATCTTGCACGTAAAACAGACCCTGTTGAAAAGAATCAAGCTTTTCTAAATAGTCCACATTGGAGATAAAAAATCCATAAGGCAAAGGAGATGCTTTTACCTTTACACCTTCTGCTTCTAAGGTTGCTTTTAATTTTTCAGGAGTATTCTTTGTAAGATTGACACGAATGGTAATATCGTTATTTCCCGCAAAGCCGGAAAGGATGTCTTTTGCACTTCCCTTTCCATAGGAATCTTCCCACAGCTTTACAATCCACTCAGGACAGGAGTAGGTGGTAGAAACACTGGTTTCATACTCTGTAATTTCTTTTCCCTCTCGTAACACTGAGCGCAAAATTCCGTTTACGAATCCGGAAAGACCAGCCATACCACGCTTCTTTGAAAGCTTCACTGCCTCATTTACCACAGCAGATTCCGGAACGGAGTCCATGAAGTAAATCTGATAGACGCTGAGTCTTAGAATATTTCGAATCACTGGTTTCATCTTCTTTACTTTTGTTTTGGAGTAGGAATTTAATACCTCATCCAACAGAAGCACATTTTCAATGGTACCAAGGGAAAGTCTTGTAACAAAGCTTCTTTCCTGCTTTTCTAAATACTGGTATTTGGACAAAACACTTCCTAATACCTGGTTGGAAAAGCCTCCCTTTTCTAATACCTCCATCACCACATCCAGCGACAAGGCACGTAAGTTTTCTTTACCCATATCATTTCCTCACTGTTATCATAAATGCGAAATTAGCCCCAAATCACTTTAGGGCTAATCTTTACATCTTTATTCACCTAACATTTCTCCCGGAGTAATTCCGTTTCCATGTAAAAAGTCTGCGATTTCCATGCGGCGTTTTCCTTCCAGCTGAACTTCTTTCAAGGAAAGATATCCGTCCCCTGTCATCACAACCATTTGATTGTCGTCTGCATACACTACTGTTCCAGGCTCTGCCTGCTCTGCAGGTCTGCCATTAATACTTTCGTTTTTAATCAGACCTCGAATCAATGGAGCTTCTTCTGCCTTCCAGATCTTTAAGGTTCGACCTCCAAAGGAGGTAAAGGTAGAAGGCCATGGGTTCAAGCCTCTCACGTAACGACAAATCTCTTCTGCTGACTTTGTAAAATCAACTTTACCAAGTTCTTTTTTAATCATTCCAACCTTCGTAGCCTTAGCGGAATCCTGAGGAATTCGCTCTGCCACTCCGGCTTCAATAGCAGTTAATGCCATGCAGCAAAGGTTTCCACCAACGACTGCCAACTTATCAAATAAGCTGCCGCCGGTTTCTTCCGGTTCGATTTCCACCTTTTCCTGCATGATAATATCACCATCATCTAAGCCCTCGCCCATTTGCATAATGGTAACTCCCGTATAGGAATCTCCATTTAGAATGGACCATTGAATCGGTGCTGCTCCTCTATATTTTGGAAGTAATGAGGCATGAACATTGATACATCCATACTTTGGTACTTCAAGTAATTCTTTCGGTAAAATCTGACCAAAGGCGGCCACCACAAAAATATCTGCGTTGATTTCTCTTAATTCTGCAATGACGGAAGGATCTTTTACACTTTCCGGCTGATACACCATGATTCCTAATTCTTCCGCAGCAACCTTTACTGCAGGCGGTGTCATCTCTCCACCGCGTCCCTTTGGTCGATCCGGTTGTGTCACTGCCAAAACTACATTATGGCCTGCTTCAATCAGTGCATGTAATGTATTAACTGCAAAATCTGGTGTTCCCATAAAAATAATATTCATGCCAGCTCCCCCTTCTTAGTTAAAGTCCAATTCTGTAAAATTCTTTACACTTGGTGCGCCTTTAATTCCATTTAAATACAGTGCATAACGCATCTCTTCCGTCTTTAAATACTTTTCTCTAACATCATCAGAAACTGCCAAAGAATCTGAAGGTCCAATACCATAATCAAAAGGAATCCACAGGGTTTTCCCCATGGAATTTTTCACCTTTACTACTGTCCATGCATGGTTGATATAGTTCGAAGAATTATAATAAGAGGTAATTCCCAGTGCTCTCCAAACGATGTTTTCATAAGTTGCATGAACCTGGCAAACTCCAGTCGCCTTATTTTCATAAAGCGTCTTCATTGCAGCTCCGCCATACTTTGCTTCGTATGTATAACTATAAGTCATATTATAGCCTTTTCTTTGAAAGCTACAACCAAAGTAACCACTTTTGGCAATGGTCCAAACCTTTAAGGCATCACTTAAATCATTAAAATTATTAGTATTATATACCACATAATAAATAGAAGCTAAGGTTTCATTTCCACAGTTATGTGCCAAACTATAGATAGAATCATTATCTCCCATATCAAAGTACTCTCCTGATAAATATTGTTCGTTTAAGAAAGCAATATACTGTGGAAAGCTAAGGGTAGAACCTGATGACACATAGGAAACATACAATTTCCAATAGATCTGAGCCTCTGTGTAACCATTAAAGGTATTTCCACTTCCAGGGCACATGCCGGTCTTCATACAAGTAAGTAACCTTTCTATAAACTTCACGCCATAGCTATAGGTCTTTGCATCAGATGAACTAATGGTGTAATAGCAATATCCGCCAGACTGGGTAAGTCCTGAGGTTTGGAAAATAATCCCCTGACCGTTTACCCCTTTGATGATATTTTGTAACTTTACAATCTTCTTTCGGGTAGAAGAACCAGAGCCCTTTATTTTTAAAGTAATCGCTTTGTTCTTCTTAAGTTTTTTATCTAATTTTTTTGCTGTAGATACATTGGCCTTTTTTATTGTAAAGGTAGATGCTGCATCCACTTCTGCCATAGAAACGATTTCATTATTATAAAAATCGAAATCTGTATTGTTATATAAGGAGGTCATGGCATTAGAACTAAATAGAACTACGCCGCACAACACTCCTGCTAAAATTCTTTTAACCTCTTTTTTTACTCTACTCACCGTCAACATCCTCAATATCTTCCACATCTTCTGTCAAATCTTCTGCTGTATAAAGAGGACCTTCTGCAAGTTCTGTATACATATGACCATCGAGGTGATCAAGCTCGTGACAAATTGCTCTAGCCAAAAGTTCATCTCCTTCGATTTCATATTCGTCCATATTCTCATCGAAGAATTTTGCTTTTACATGGTTTGGGCGAGTTACTGTGCCATATTTTCCAGGAAGTGACAAACATCCTTCCGGACCAGTCTGCTCTCCTGATGTTTCTAAAATCGTAGGGTTAATCATAACAATTGGGCCTTCCCCAACATCGATTACAACTACTCTTTTTAAAACACCAACCTGAGGAGCTGCCAAACCAACACCATCATGTTCATACATGGTCTCGATCATATCATCTATTAAAGTCTTTACACGTTCTGTTACTTCTTTTACTTCACGACAAGGCTTCTCTAAAATCGGATCGCCTTCAATTCTAATTTCTCTTAACGCCATTTTTAACCTCCATCTAAAATCCATTCATAGGATTAAAATCAAAGCTCACATGAGCATTTCGATACCTATTATTTTCCAACAACAAAGATTCGATTTTGTCTTTAATCTCAACTAACAAATCGTACTCTGTATGTCGAAGATAAATTACTTTTCTGTATATATCTTTCATCTTTGCAATGCCTGCGTCCTGAGGGCCAAAGATCATCACCTTTACTCCAAGACTTCGGATAAACTCCGCTAACATCTTTGCCTTTCCATCTGCCTCTGGTTCCATCTCGCTGGTAATCTGGATGGATAACATATGGCAATACGGTGGATAGTTCATCAGATTTCGATAGGTACTCTCCATCTTATAGAACTCCTCATAATCCTGAGCGGCTGCGGATGTAATGCTGTAGTGATCTGGTTGATAGGTCTGAATAATCACCCTACCTGGCATATCGCCTCTTCCAGCTCGACCGGCTGCCTGTGTAATCATTTGAAAGGTTCGTTCCGCACATCGATAATCACTCACATTCAGCGACATATCCGCTGCAAGTATCCCCATAAGTGTTACTCCTGGAAAATCGTGACCTTTTACAATCATCTGCGTTCCGATTAACACATCTGCTTCTCCGTTGGAGAAAGCATTTAGGATATCCTGATGAGAATTCTTTCCTTTTGTGGTGTCTGCGTCCATTCGAAGAGTACGTACTCCAGGGAATCGTTCTTTTACGATTTCCTCAATTTTTTCCGTTCCCGCACGAAATCCCCCAATGTACTTGGAACCACACTCCGGACAAACTGCCGGTTTTTCTGTTTCATACCCACAGTAATGGCAGGTAAGTTTTCCGTTCTTATGTAAACTTAAAGATACATCACAGTGAGGACATTTTACCACATGACCGCATGCCCTACAAGAAACGAAGCCCATGAGCCCTCTTCTATTAATAAAGAGCATGGCCTGTTCATGATTTTGCAAACGCTTTTCCATCTCCTGTTGAAGACTCATACTTAAAATGGAACGATTGCCATTCATTAGTTCCTGTCGCAAATCCACAATTTCACACTCTGGCAAAGGACGATTTTCCACACGGCTTGGCATGGAAAGCATGGTGTACTCCCCACTCTTTGCTCTGGTAAAGCTCTCCACGGAGGGAGTAGCAGAGCCAAGGACGATGGGTGCATTTGCCATAGCCGCTCTTTGTACTGCTGTTTCTCTAGCATGGTATCTTGGAATCTGCTCACTTTTATAGGAGTCATCATGTTCCTCATCCATCACAATAAGCCCCAGATTTGGGAAGGGAGTAAACAAAGCAGAACGAGGGCCTATCATAATCTGAATGTCTCCATTTTTTGCCCGCTCAAACTGGTCGAATCGCTCTCCGGGAGACAGACGAGAGTTCATTATGGACACCACATCTCCAAACCGTCTATAAAAACGAACCAAAGTCTGATAGGTAAGTGAGATTTCCGGAATCAAGACAATGACCTGCTTTCCTTCTTTTAAAACGTGGTCAATCATCTCTAAATACACTTCCGTTTTTCCAGATCCTGTAACACCATAGAGCAAATAGGGCTTTCGAATTCCTTGATTGTAATCGTTGACAAATGTATCAACTACTCCCTGTTGCATAGAGTTTAGATGATGTTTCGTCCAATTACCCTCAATCTTATCCGTAGGCTTTCGAAATTCTCTTTTTTCCGTTATACGAACATATCCTGATTTTTCAAAATCACGAATCACCGAGGTTGGCACATTTAATTTCTTTGTCACTGCATCCCAGGGAATCTGCCTGTCTTCCATAAGGGCTTTTAAAAGACGCTCTTTTCCTACAGAGTGATTCTTTCTAGCCACCAGATCTACATATACATCATTTGCCTTTTTATCATCTAAAATCAGGGTAACTTCCTTTTTCTTTAGAACATTTTCCTTCTTTTTTATAGGAAGCACTGTCTTTAGAGCCTGATTCATGGTGCCACCGTAGTGGGATTTCATCCATGCAGCCAGAGCTATGAGCTGATCTTCAATGGCATTGGCGTCCTTTGACACCCTAAGGATGGGTTTGATCTTCGCCGGATCCCAGTTTGGCTTTTCTGAAATATTTACCACATAACCTGTGATCTTACGGCCTTCCCCTTTTCCAAAAGAAACCTCCACACGGGAGCCGATTGTAACTTCCGACTCTAGCGCAGAGGGAATCTCATACTGAAAGCTTTTATCTAGTTTTTCATGTGAAATATCAATTATGATATCAGCGTACAATTTATTCATACATTTATTATCTGTGTTTTTTCATAGATTTTCAAGGTATGATTATCCCCCTTCGCTTAGGATTCCATATATATATGTAAATTCCTGATTTCTATTTTTTTGGATTATTATATTTTCTGATTTCTATTTTTTGGGGTATTAAAATGGGAAAGGGAGATGGCGTCCCATCTCCCAAATGCCTATATCTATTAATCGCTGATACTGTCTACATATTTTTCGAAGACCTTGAACACATCCAAATAATCATTTTCAATCATCTGTGTTTTTTCTCCGAAATTCATCACCTCTGTAGGTGCTTCATTATAGGATTTCCACTCTGGAAGACCTTCTCCATTTGGATTTCCTGTCTTCACATAATTTAGTATGTAATTCTGAATGGTCTGTGATAGCTCGTAGTCAGACTCTTCATAGTTATTATTATGTTTCAGATTTCCATAAAAATATGGAAGTTCGCCTGCATGCCAATCACTCAAAGACTTATTTGTCTTATTGAAATAGTATAAATAGGCCGTTTGATCATTATTTTTCATAAGTTCTGACCAGGCATAGTGACTGTAACCAAACCAGGCCATTCCCACTAAGTCATGGTAGTTTGCCTTTGCTTCTTCATCTGTAGTTACAGGACGAAGGCTCGCTAATTCCTCAGAAAAATCTCCAGCAATTGGTTCTAAGAACTCTGCATAATTATCTACCGTTGGCACATCGTCAAACAATAGAAAGGCAATGGCTTCTTCGCCATTGTATCCGCCAAGTACGGTCTCTTCATTATTGTTACCAGCTAAATATGTCAAATATGGCTGTTCTGTAATCGCATAGCCATCTACTGTCATTTCATTGTTTTGATAAGAGTTATTCACTAGCTCTTCTGCCGGAACTTCTCGAAGTTCCTCAATGGTATCGCAGTTAAATTCGTCTTTGATATTTGCAGCTACTTCCTTCGCAGCATCTAAAGTACGGAAGGTATGATATGGAACCTTTGGTGTAATACCACTACTTTCTGCAATAGCTCGTACAAAGAGTCCCTTTGCTAAAGGGGATACGCAAAGTGCATTTACAGAAGAAGAACCTGCTGATTCTCCTGCGATAGTTATATTTTTTGCATTTCCACCGAAGGACTCAATATTGTCATTTACCCATTGAAGAGCTGCTATCTGATCTAATAAACCATAGTTTCCTGTAGTGCCGTTTGGTGATTCTGCAGCCAATTCGTCATCTGCGAGGTATCCAAAAACACCTACTCGATAGCTGATGCTGACAAATACAATTCCCTGCTTTGCGTAAGACTCACCATTGTAGTCTTCATAATAACTCTGTCCAGAATTCAATGATCCACCATGGATATAAAAGAGTACCGGCAAATCATCTCCTGCTTTTGCATCAGAAGGTGCCCATACATTTAAATAAAGGCAATCTTCACTCATCGCCTCTAAGTAGTTTTCCCCAAAGGCTACTGGAATCTCATTGTATCCAACAATTCTAGAACCAAATGCATAGATTGGATCGGAACGCTTTTGCATTGCCATAGGAGCAAAGGTATCACAAACCCTTACGCCATCCCAGTTTTCAGCTGGCTGTGGTTCCTTCCAACGAAGTTCTCCAACCGGAGCCTTTGCATAAGGAATTCCTGCAAAAATCTTTGCCTCGCTATCCTCACTGTAAATTCCCTGAAGAGTTCCCTCATTTACCTGAACTTCATCCGTATAGGAAACGTTCTTCCAAGAATATGCCTTCACCTGTTCTTCCTTTGGAGCGGAAATATATCCATTACAAACCAAAAGTGCCACAAGGCACACTAGAGCAATGCATCTCTTTCCGAATTTCCAGTCTCCAAAATACTTCTTACGAAGAAAGATAAATCCTGCAAACAACAGGATTGCTATCACCCATCCAAAGATTTGGTTTTTGAATACTTCTAAATAGCAAAAATATAGCAATCCAAAAATCACTAAAATCACTGACATTACTTTCTTTTTCATAGTACCCCTTACCTTTGTTTTTATTTATATAGCCTACATGTTTTCTGGCTTTTGATATTTATGGCTTTTGCTCTTTAATTATGAGGCGCCATATTTTTTTACTCTTTTAAAAAACTAATTAGATTGTACGCAATTTTTATTTCGTTGTCAACGATAACTTTAGACATTAATTATATGATTTGTTCTATTTTTATTGCAAATATAAATATCGTCACCATCCGTTCCGCTATTTCTGACCTTTTTCGGACAGAATCGGACTATTTCCATTTTTGTTCGAAGTTTTTTTGATTGCATAAAATCTTTTTCTTACATTTTCTCCTTTTCTGTTTTTTTGTTCGAAGGTTTTTAAAAGCAGGTTGGGCGACCTTCTTACATTTTCTTCCTTTCTTCCATTTTGTTCGAAGGTTTTTAAAAGCAAGTTGGGCGGCCTTCTTACATTTTCTTCTTTTCTTCCATTTTGTTCGAAGGTACCATTATTACCTGCACCTTCTCCGCCAATAAAAAAGACATTTTAGTATGCAACTACTAAAATGCCCTTTCAATGTTTTAAAGCCCATTTCATTCTATATGAAATCTTTCTTTATGAAATCCATATACTCTATCTATATACCCTATCTATATAATCTCACTATATAAACGCTCTATATAATTCTACTCAATAAAATTCACTGGAACCCTACTTTAACTCTTCTAGGATTTCCTGAATCAAAACGCGCTCATCCATAGGATATTTCTTACCTTTGATTTCCTGATAGTCTTCGTGACCTTTTCCAGCTAAGACGATAACGTCGCCCTTCTTTCCATTTTCGATAGCATACTTGATGGCTTCCTTACGATCTACGATTTCAACGTATTGACCGTCTGTCTTTGCAATACCAGTTTTAATGTCATCAATAATGGCCTGAGGATCTTCGTCTCTTGGATTGTCCGATGTAATAATTGTTAAATCTGCAATCTTTCCGGATACTTCACCCATTTCATAACGACGAAGTTTGGAGCGGTTTCCACCGCAACCGAATAAACAAACCAAACGCTCTGGAACATAGTCCTTCAAAGAATTCAAAAGACTTTCTAATGCCATTGCGTTGTGTGCGTAGTCAATCATAAGAGCAAAATCATCAGAGACATGAATCATTTCAATTCTTCCCTTTACCTTTGCCTCTCGAAGTGCACGCTGCATGTTTTCAACAGATACATTGAAGTGATGGCAGATAGCAATTGCTGTCAATGAGTTGTATACAGAAAA
>JAILMB010000183.1 GCA_024692825.1 Lachnospiraceae bacterium
AAGAATAGATGCTCCTGTAGTAGTAAAACCGGAAATGGTTTCAAATAGTGCATCTAAAAAGCTTGGAATCTCACCTGTGATTGTAAAAGGAATTGCACCAAAGAAAGATAAAAGAATCCAACTGAGGGCAGTGGTAATACAACCTTCTTTTAAATAGAAAATAGTTTCTTTTGGTTTACGTATGGTAAAGATAACGCCACACAATAAACAAATGGAAGCCACTATTAAATAAGCGGTTCCCTCTGACTCTTCATAAATAATAGAGCAGATAACGGGTAACATCATGAGAGCGGCTTCTATTTTTAATACAGAACCTAAAATATATCGAATGATAGATGTATTCATGACGCCTCCTATACCAAGATGTCCTGGATATTTGTAAATCCGGTTTCTGTGGTAACTACCATGACATTATCACCAACCTCAATGGTATCGGAACCACTAGGGAAAATGATATCTTTTCCACGGCTGATAAAGGCAATCATAAGGTTTTTCTTCATTTCCAAATTCATAAGAGGTGTAGAAGTAATAGCAGATTCACTTCCAACGTGGAATTCGATTGCCTCTGCACGCTCATCAAATATGTGTGAAATGGTTTCAACGTTAGAATCAATGGATGCACGTTTTGCACGAGCATAAGCAATGATGGCTTCGGATGTGATTAAACGAGGGAAAACCACACTGTCTAATTCTAAGGTGTTGATAACGTTTTTAAAGGAGAAACGATTAACCTTTGTAACAACTTTTGCGTTGGAAACCTGTTTTGCGTGTAATGTTAAAAGTACGTTTTCTTCATCAATTCCTGTTAAAGGAATGAAGGCGTCTACCGAATCGATACCGGCTTCTTTTAATATTTCTGCATCTGTTCCATCACCATTAATGATAATGGCTTCAGGAATTAAATCTGTTAATTCCTCACAACGCTCACGATTCCATTCAATGATTTTTACATCAATGCCATCTGCAAGCAAACGCTTTGCTAAATAGTAGGAAGCTTTTCCGCCACCAACAATTAAGCAGTCTCTCGTCTGGTTTGTTGCAATGCCAAGGGAACGTAAGCAATTTGCAGCGCTACGCTTTGGACAAACAAAACTTACAACGTCACTTTCTTCGAAACGGAAACTACCATAAGGAATAACTACCTCTCCGTTTCTTTCAACTGCACAAAACAGCATTCTAGGATGCTTTTCCTGGGAAAACTCAATTACAGATTTTCCGGTTAATGAACTGCAATCTTTTAATTTTAACTTGATTAATTCTGCTGTTCCATGAGCAAAGGAGTTTACTTCCAACGCTGCAGGTAAATTTAAAATACGAGCAATTTCATTGGATGCCTCTAACTCTGGATTAATAATCATTGCAAGTCCGAGCTTGTCTCGCAAATACGCAGAATCTCGACTATAGTCGGGAGTACGTACACGAGCAATGGCAGATAAATCTTTTGTACCTGTCATTGTTGCTACAGTACAACATAGTAGGTTTAGTTCATCAGATTCTGTTACAGCAATAAATAAATCCGATTCCTGAATGCCTGCTTCTTTTAATACAGTCGTACTTGCACCATTTCCAACAATGCCCAATACGTCATATAAGTTATTAATCTCATCGACCTTTGCAGCATCGCTGTCGATTAAGGAAATTTCATTTCCTTCTTTACTCAACTGCTCAACCAATGTCGTTCCGACTTTACCCGCACCAACAATTACTATATGAAGGGGGCGTTTAGCAGTTGAAGATTTCATTCCAAACATATTACTTTGCCTCTTAAAATTCTCCTTTTATTATATAAATAGGAAGTAAAAATTATTTAGTTCCGAAAATACGATCTCCGGCATCACCAAGTCCAGGACAAATGTAAGCATCTGAGTTTAATTCACGATCTAAATGTCCAACGTAAATCTGAACGTCCGGATGATCTTTTTTTAATCTTTCTAATCCTTCAGGAGCAGCAATGATGCACATGAATTTGATTTTCTTTCCGCCATGCTGTTTGATAAATCCTAAAGCTTCTGAAGCAGAACCACCAGTAGCAAGCATAGGATCTACAACAAGAATGGTACGCTGATCAATTGGATCAGGTAATTTGCAATAGTATTCGTGAGGTTCATGAGTTTCCGGGTCACGGTAAAGTCCGATGTGACCAATCTTTGCAGTAGGTACTAAATTGGTAATTCCTTCTACCATTCCAAGACCTGCACGTAAAATAGGTACGACTGCTAATTTCTTTCCAGCAATCATAGGAGTCATGCATGTTTCAATCGGTGTTTCAATTTCAACATCTTCTAGAGGAAGATCACGAAGAGCTTCGAATCCCATAAGTGTAGCAATTTCTTCTACTAAAGTACGGAATTCATTTGTTCCTGTGTTTTTATCTCTTAACATTGAAATTTTATGCTGAATCAAAGGATGATCCATAATTTTTACATTATCCATTGTATACCTCCATTTAAATATCCAAAATCAGATAATATTATATCACAATTTTAATGTCAATAAATCATTGAAAAAAGAGGGAAAATCGTTATACTAATTCATAGTGTAAAAATAAGGCTGTATCATGCAGTCGGAGTAGGAAAAAGAAGAGGAGTATTTAAATGGAAACAACTACAATCAAAGATGCTTCCAAGCTTGGATTGCCTAAAATGCTTTTGCTTGGTTTGCAGCATATGTTTGCTATGTTTGGTGCCACGATTTTAGTTCCAATTTTAGTAAACAATTATTTTGAAGGCGAAGGCCTTTCTGTACAGGTAACTTTATTTTGTGCCGGTGTAGGAACATTGCTTTTCCACTTTATTACAAAAAGAAAAGTGCCAGCGTTCCTTGGCTCATCATTTGCATTCCTAGGTGGATTTGCAATGATCGCAAGTCTTGATACTGGAATTTACGCAAACATGACTATGGGAGAAAAGCTTCCTTATGCATGCGGCGGTATTGTTGTTGCCGGACTTTTATACATTGTTTTAGCTTTGGTAATTAAATTTGTCGGTGTTAGACGAGTAATGAAGTATTTACCACCTGTTGTTACAGGTCCAATCATTATTTGTATTGGTCTTTCTCTTGCACCTTCAGCAGTATCAAATGCTTCCACAAACTGGGTGTTGGCATTTATTGCATTTGCAGTTGTAGTATTTTTCAATATCTGGGGAAAAGGAATGTTTAAAATTATTCCTATTCTATTAGGTGTTGTTATTTCTTATGTATGTGCTTTGGTTTTCAATGCAGCAGGTATGACAAATGCTGATGGTTCTGCAATTTTAGATTTTACAAGCGTTGCAGCAGCAAATGTTGTCTCTATTCAGCCATTTGTTCTTTGCAAGTTTGATATTACCGCCATCTTAGTTATGGCACCGATTGCCGTTGCAACAATGATGGAACATATCGGAGATATTTCTGCAATTTCAGCTACAGTAGATGAAAACTTTATCGAAGACCCAGGTCTTCATAGAACTTTGATGGGAGATGGTCTTGCAACAGCTTTTGCTGGATTAGTTGGTGGACCTGCAAATACCACTTATGGTGAAAACACTGGTGTACTTGAACTTAGCAGAGTTCATGATCCAAAGGTAATTCGTTTGGCAGCTGTTTATGCAGTTGTTCTTTCCTTCTCACCAAAGGTTGCTGAATTAATTGGTTCTTTGCCAACTGCAATAATCGGTGGTGTCAGCTTCGTACTTTACGGAATGATTTCTGCTATCGGTGTACGTAACGTAGTTGAAAATAAAGTAGACTTTACAAAGTCACGTAACTTAATTGTTGCAGCAGTAATTTTAGTAAGCGGATTAGGATTTTCAGATGGTCTTACATTTACTATTGCAGGAACTTCTATTACTTTGACTTCTCTTGCAATCGCAGCAATTCTAGGAATTGTTTTAAATGCTATTTTACCTGGAAAAGATTATGATTTTATTTCTTCTGAAGATGAAGCAGCAAAATTGAAAAAAGTAAAATACGACGAATAAGATTATTTCTATAAGTAGAAACCCCCTCATGGTTTGATTGCTCAGATCATGAGAGGGCTTCTTTTATTTTAGGAAGAAATTAAAAATCTTATAAATAAGTATCAATACGGCGATAGATTTTTTTGGTTACATCATTTAAGTCACTTAAGAAGTCTGACTTTGTTGATGAGGAAGAAGAAAATCTTTGACCATAGGTATATTCACTAATGTTATCAATAGCTGATGCACTGATTGACATATATCCTTTTTCAGAAAAAGTAATTCCGAGTTCGCCTAATTCTTCTTCATACTTTTCAGCAAAGTTTTTCATCTTTTTACTTAATGATTTTATAGAACTAGATGAAGAGGAAGAACTAGAATCCAAGGTGTAGTTATAGGTATCTGCAAATGCTTTTAGCGTTTTGTAGAACTTAATGTTTTCTGCATCGGTATCGTCATCACTGCCATCTCCATAATCAAAATCTTCTAAGGCACGGATGGCTTTTTTCATAGCAAGAGAATCCGCCGTGGAAAGCTCTTTTTCAGTGGCGTTTTCACGGTTCGATTTTACAGATAACTGACGATTTTTCGAATAAAAATCTCTTAAAAATATACTTGATGTTACTGAATAACCTGCCATAACGATTCCTTTCGTTTCGATATTTCTGTTATATATATCGGAAAATTTTGTGGAAAAATAAGAGGCAAATTGGTATAAGTTGTGGAATTTCAAACGGGAACTTGTTATTTTTAAAGCCCTACAATATAATAAGTAAGAAATTTTGAAACTTTTTTTAAGAAAGGACACGTTACATGAACCAGGAAAAAGTGATTGTAATTGACTTTGGCGGACAGTATAACCAGTTAGTAGCTCGTCGTGTCAGAGAGTGTAATGTATATTGCGAGATTTATTCCTATAAAACAGATTTATCTAAGATTAAAGAGATGAATCCTAAGGGGATTATTTTAACAGGTGGTCCAAACAGTGTTTATGAAGAGGGCGCTGCAACCTGTTCCAAAGAGTTATTTGAAATGGGAATCCCAGTACTTGGACTTTGCTATGGTGCACAGCTTATGAGCCACGTATTAGGTGGAAAAGTTGAGCGCGCAGCAAATCGTGAATATGGAAAAACAGAGACTTCTTTTGACACAACATCAAAGTTGTTTACGGGTATTCCAGAAACATCTATTGTTTGGATGAGCCATTTTGATTATATTTCAAAGCTTGCTCCAGGATTTAAGTCAGTTGCTCATACGGATAACTGTCCAGTGGCAGCAGCGGAAAATGAAGATGCAAAGCTTTATGCAATTCAGTTCCATCCAGAAGTATTGCATACTCAGTATGGAAAAGAAATTTTATTTAACTTTGTAAGAAATATTTGTGCTTGTGAAGGAAGCTGGAGAATGGATTCCTTTGTAGAGACACAGATTAAAGATATTCGTGAAAAAGTTGGAGATGGAAAGGTTCTTTTAGCTCTTTCCGGTGGTGTTGATTCTTCTGTTTTGGCAGCACTTTTAGCAAAGGCAATTGGGCCTCAGCTTACTTGCGTGTTTGTAGATCATGGTCTTCTTCGTAAAAATGAAGGAGATGAAGTAGAAGAAGTTTTTGGCAAGAGTGGAAACTTTGATGTTAACTTTGTTCGTGTAAACGCAAAAGATAGATACTATGCAAAACTTGCTGGTGTTTGTGAACCTGAAAAGAAGAGAAAAATCATTGGTGAAGAATTCATCCGTGTATTTGAGGAAGAGGCTAAGAAAATTGGAGCTGTAGACTTCCTTGCACAGGGTACCATTTATCCTGACGTGGTTGAAAGTGGACTTGGCGGTGAAAGTGCTGTGATTAAATCTCACCACAATGTTGGAGGATTGCCAGATTTCGTTGATTTCAAAGAAATCATCGAGCCATTGAGAAATCTATTCAAAGACGAAGTTCGAAAAGCAGGCTTAGAGCTTGGACTTCCTGAGTATTTAGTATTCCGTCAGCCATTCCCAGGTCCTGGACTTGGCATTAGAATTATTGGTGACGTTACAGAAGAAAAAGTTCGTATCGTTCAAGATGCAGATGCAATTTATCGTGAAGAGGTTGCTCTTGCTGCGGAAGAGTGGAAAAAGCAAAACGGAATTGGCGCAGAAGAAAGAAGTGCTCTTTCTGTAAGTGAGCGTTTCGAGGCTGCTTATAACAGTAATCCTTCCTGGATGCCAGATCAGTATTTTGCAGCACTTACCAACATGCGTTCTGTTGGTGTTATGGGTGATGAAAGAACCTATGATTATGCTGTTGCACTTCGTGCAGTTCGTACGGTTGACTTTATGACTGCAGAGGCGGCAGATATTCCATTTGAAGTATTACAAAAGGTAATGAGCCGAATCATAAATGAGGTTCGTGGGGTAAACAGAGTAATGTATGATCTTACCAGTAAGCCACCTGGAACGATTGAGATGGAGTAGACCCGAAGTGGTTTAGAGGTAAATCCCTAGAATTCAGTATTTTCAAGGTCTGAGACTATGTGAAAATCGCATAGTTTCGGGCCTTTTTTTCGTTGTGATTCTAAAATGATTCTAAAAATCATAAAAAGTTAAATATCGCGAATCGTCCGAGAACTAATTTCTATTCTGTTTTTCATCTTATATTTTCCAAAAAAATAAAAAATTTTGGCTGATTTTTAGTAATGGCACCTGAACTGAACCAAATGAGTTTTAGAAAGATAAAAGAACTTATTTTGGAGGTAATAAACATGGTAGACAATACAATTTTTATTTCAGTCAAAGACATTATGAAGACACTTAGTGTTTCTGAATCAAAGGCGTATTCCGTAGTGCGTCAGCTTAATAAGGAACTTACCGAGCAGGGATACATGGTTATTCCGGGTAAGGTAAGTAGAAAGTATTTTGAGGAGCGTTTCTATGGAGTCTGTGAACCGGGAAAGGAGGAGACACATGCCGGCAACGAAAGACAAGAAGCGTAATACGTGGACAGCCCAGTTTTATTACACGGACTGGACAGGGAAAAAGGTAAAGAAGTGTAAGAGAGGTTTTGAAACGAAAAAGGAAGCTTTAGATTGGGAAAAGCATTTCCTTTTGGAAAAGTCAGCCAGCCTTGATATGACATTTGAGGATTTCTGGAAAAGATATGAGGCAGATGTCAGACCGCAGGTCAGAGAGAACACATGGAAGTCCAAGGAGTATGTGGTGTATCTGAAAATCTTGCCCTACTTTAAAGATATGATCATGCGTGACATTACCCCAAGGGATATCGTCCAGTGGCAGAACGAGATGCGTGAGAGCACAGATAAGGACGGGCATAGGTATTCAGGGACATACCTTCGAAAGATGCAGGCGGAGCTTTCAGCAATATTTAATCACGCAGTGAAATATTATGAACTGCCAAGGAACCCGGCTGTTATTGCAGGACCTTTAGGACAACATCAATCGGATGAAATGAAGTTCTGGACGAAGGACGAGTACATGCAGTTCATACCAACAATGGCGAATAAGACCTATTCCTATATGGCATTTGAACTCTTGTATTGGTGTGGTATCCGTATGGGAGAACTTTTGGCACTGACTCCCGGTGATTTCGATTTTGATCGTAATAAGATGTCCATTACCAAATCATTGCAGAGAATTAGCGGTAGGGATGTCATAACGAAGCCAAAAACGAAGAAGAGTATCCGTGTGATATCCATGCCAAAGGTAGTAGCCCAGGAGATGAAGGATTTTTTAGACAGCATCTATGGGATTAGGAGCACAGATAGAATCTTTGTCCTTTCAAAATCTTATTTGCACCATGAAATGGACAGAGGAGTAAAGGAATCCGGTGTAAAGCGTATCCGTATTCATGATTTAAGACATAGCCATGTATCTCTTCTTATAGATATGGGATTTTCGGCTGTGGCAATTGGAAATCGTGTTGGCCATGAGAGCGCAGAAATCACTTATCGTTATGCTCATATGATGCCATCTATTCAGGATGAAATGGCAGAAGCATTAGATGAAGAGTGGAGGGAGGGATTCGATGTCAGCTAGGAATAATGATCCAAAGGGCAGATACAGAAGTGAAACCATTGCATACCGTTGTTCTCCTGAAGAACGGAAGGAGCTGGATAAGCGGTGGCGACTACTGGGATATGGAACCAAGCAGGATTATGTTTTGGATGCGGTATTACATAACCAAGTGGAAGCAAAAGGTAATCCACAAATGTTTGTAAACTTCCGTAAGGAATTGCAGGAGATTTTAAGCGAATTACAGCGGATAGATGAAATCACTCCGGTGGATGAAGAACTGTTTACACCGATTCGGACAATGTTAGAGATTCTGGAAGCATTTAAGGCAGAAGCAGATGCAAAGGACTCAAAGAAGAAAGCAAAAACAGATAAGTTTTTAGAGAGGAGACATTATCGTGAGTAAAGTAATTATTTGTGCAAATCAAAAAGGTGGGGTAGCAAAAAGCACGTCTGTAGTAAATCTGGGAGTAGGATTGGCAAGTAAAGGAAAGAGGGTACTTGTCATTGATAACGATCCACAAGGATCTCTTACAGAGGCACTTGGATTTCCGGAACCGGATAAGCTAGAGGTGACATTAGCAAACATCATGGAATGGGTTTTAAACGAGGAGGATTTCGAACTGAACGCAGGGATTATCCATCATGAAGAGGGAATAGACCTTCTTCCTGCTAATATTGAACTATCCGGTGTAGAAACTTCCTTGGTAGGGATTATGAGTTCTGAGACTACCTTAAAGGAGTATATAGATATGATCCGTGATGATTATGACTATATCCTTGTGGATTGTTCTCCGAATTTAGGTCAGCTTACCTTAAATGCTCTTGTAGCTGCAGATGAGGTTATTATCCCCGTACAGGCTGCCTATCTACCTATTAAGGGCTTAGAACAACTATTAAAGACTATCAGCCGCGTGAAACGTAAGATGAATCAGAAACTTCATATTATGGGGATTCTTATTACTATGGTAGACTATCGAACCGTCTATGCCAGGGAGATTACGGAAGTCTTATATGAACATTATGGAAGCAGTATCCACATCTTTGATGAAGTGATCCCAATGTCTGTAAGGGCAGCAGAGGCCTCTGCGGAAGGTGTTAGCATCTATAAATATGATGGAAATGGAAAAGTAGCTTTAGCTTACATGAAGATTGTAGAGGAGGTATTGGATTATGAGTAAAAGAGGATTCGGAGATAAAATCAAACTTTCCAGTTATGATGATATGTTTGGCGTGGAAAGCAGTGAAAGTGTGGATGCCATAAAGGGAGAAGCTCAGATTGTAGATATTCCTTTGTCAGAGTTACATACCTTTGAAAACCATCCTTTTCGTGTAGTGGATGATGAAAGCATGGAAGAAATGGTGGAGTCTATCAAAGAATACGGCGTGCTCGTTCCTGCTATTGCAAGACCTCGTAAAGAGGGTGGTTATGAACTAATCTCCGGTCACAGAAGAAAACGCGCTTCTGAGCTTGCAGGCAAAGAAACAATGCCTGTTATGGTAAAGGATTGTGATGATGACGAAGCTACAGTAATCATGGTGGATGCAAATATACAGCGTGATGATATTTTGATCAGTGAGCGTGCCAAGGCGTATCAGATGAAGTATGAAGCTATGAAGCACCAGGGCGGTGGAAATGGCCGTTCGCTTGCAACCATGAGCGAAGAAATGGGAGAAAGTCAGAAGACGATTCAGAGATTAATCTGTATCGCAAGTTTAAATGAGAATTTGCTTCATATGGTAGATGAAAAGCGTTTGAGCCTTGGAGCAGGGCTGGATCTATCGTTTATTAAACCGGACGAACAGGAGATTGTATATGCGGTGATAACGGATATGAAAGTGTCGCTGTCGGGTGAGCAGACATTAAAGATTAAGGAAGCAAGCAAAAAAGGATACTTTAATGAAGACTTTCTTCGAGATTATTTATCGGAGAAGAAACCTAAACCACGTAAAGTTGTATTTAACCAGAAGAAGTTGGATGACTATTTCACACCGGATATGAGCAACGAGGATATTGAGAAGGTGATTTTTCAGCTTCTTGATGAATGGAAATCGAAAGGGGAAGTTTAATGGAGAGGCTGGAGCTGGAATTTTACTATGGGCAGGAAGCAGAGCAGTTTACGTTCTATCGTCTGCCTAAAGCTCTGATTACAAATTCGAGATTTAAAGATATATCAAATAACGCAAAGCTTCTGTACGGTCTTATGTTAGACCGTATGGGGCTTTCTGCCAGAAGCGGATGGTTTGATGAAGAAAATCGTGTATATATTAAATACTCGGTGAAAAGCATCATGGAAGATTTGAATTGTAGCAAGATGACCGCTGTGGGATTGCTGAAAGAGCTGCAGGCGATTGGACTTATTGATATGGTTCAGCGTAGCGGCCTTGCAAATATTATCTATGTCAAAAACTTTGTTTCTTGCGATAAAACCGAAGAAAAGGGTGAAGTGGAAGCATTAGACCGGTCAGAAAATTGTACGGGTCAAAAAGATGTACCAGCAGAAAATAACGAGGATAAAAATAATACCGGTACAGATATTAGACCGGTACATTCAAAAGCCCAGTCAGATTCTAAGACAGGTACAGGTATAGAAAATGGACAACCGGTGGTACAAAAAGTGGACCCGAATAATAATGATTTTATAAATACTGATCATAGTGATAATAATCATATCATTCTATCAGCAGAAAAGATGGAACCGATGGATGAGACGACGGCATATATGGAGCTTATCCGTGAAAACATTGATTACGATATTATGATGAGCAGTACACAGTGGTCAGACCGGGATATGTATGAGGAACTTTATCAGCTCATCTGTGATGTGGTATGTGTTCCAAGGAAGACAATTCGTATTGGCGGAGAAGACTACCCTTATAATCTGGTGAAGGGGAAGTTTCTGAAGCTGAATTCCAGCCATTTGGAATATGTCATTGGCTGCATGAAGAAGAATACCACAAAGGTATCTAACATCAGGGCGTATTTGATTACTGCTCTTTATAATGCACCGAATACCATTAGTAATTACTATACGGCGGAGGTAAATCACGATATGTATGGCAGTTATTAAGGGTATCCTTTATAATTGAAGGGTAAAGCGAGGTAGATGTTATGGCAAAATATGTTATCGTGCCGGACAAGTATGAAAAATTTGAAAAGAATTATTTGTTCCCATTTATCAATATAGTCCCGGCGGTTGTTTGGAGTATTCCGATTCATCAAAAGCTTTTTCCGGAAGCGGGATTTTGGATAGTGGCATTATATACGGTCGCGTTTATCGCATTATATTTGTTTGTGAGCCTAAAGCCATTTATTGCAGCGGTTCCGTGTATTGCCGGAGTGGTAATTTATACGCTAACAGCATGGATACCACTAAATCATATCGGAAACAATGTAGTGAGAATCATTTTGAAAGCAATAGCGCTTATTATCGTTATTCTGGTTGGGTTTGCTGTATGGATCAACGCAACCCTGCCGTGGTTGCAGGAGAAAACGTATAAACCAACGATTAGAAGAGTGGATGAATAGAATATGGAAGATGTAGGAGATACCAGTACTGAGAAGTGCTGGTATTTTTACTTTCACTGTTGAAGGGTAACAATTTTGCTAAAACAGGAATAATAATAGTTGAGTTAATCTGCAATTCGGTTTATTCATAATAATTTGAGTAAAGCATTACCTTGTTATACTTTTTAAGAAATAATATAGACCAGATGTTATAGAAATGTTATAATCATGTTATAACACGATGAGTCTTTTTTTGAGGTGATTATATGAAATTCTCAGAGGAAATTAAAGCGGTTAGAAAAGCTTGTCTTTTAAGCCAAGAAGAGTTTGCAAAAGAGTTAGGAGTTTCGTTTGCCACAGTTAATAGGTGGGAAACTGGAAAAACACAACCAACATACAAAGCATTACGAACGATTAAAGAGTATTGTGAGAAGAAAAAGATTTCTTTCGATATTGAGTCTGAGTGAGGTGGCAAGGATGTCTAAAACAACAAATATAAACAATAGAAGGTATCTTGGAAACAAGTACAAGTTGCTTCCTTTCATAAAAGCAACTGTAGATGCAGAATGCAAATCAGTTGAGTCAGTGTTTGATATATTTGCAGGGACTGGAGCAGTATCTTCCGCTTTTCAGGATAAAAAGTTAATAACAAATGATATCATGTATAGCAATTATATTTGCAATTATGCATGGTTTTCAGCAGAGGAGTACGATGAGAAAAAAGTAGCAAAGTTAATAGATAATTACAATTCTGTGGAAATACATGAGAAAAACTATATGACTGATAATTTTTCAGATACATATTTTAGTGCTTTGGATTGTTCTAAAATTGGATATATACGTCAAAACATAGAAGACCTTTTTTCAGAAAATAAGATTAATGGACGAGAAAGAGCTATTTTAATTACATCATTGTTATATGGAATGGACAAAATAGCAAAAACATGTGGGCATTATGATGCTTATCGTAAAGGCGTGGAATTTGATACGCATTTAGAATTGGCGATTCCTTTAGCACGAATCATAAAATATCTTATATTTTCGTTATTAAAATTATTAATTCCCACTCGATAGAACGAAGTATATAAAAGTGAAAAGTCAATTTGTAAAAAATCAATTCTAACTTCTGTTTGTGATTCATAAAAGTACATACTACAAGATCCCTCTTCAGCTGTTCCCATCATTGAAATTATTTCTCCCGGTAAATACTTTTTTCCCGTTCTACAACAGATATCAGCTTTCCAGTAAAGAAAAATTCATTTTTTCTCCCACAACTCACTTCCACAATAACTCCTCCTACGCTATCATCTATTGGAGAACTTACTGCGCTTTCAAATAAATAATAAGACGTATCAAATGGGTTTACACCTTGCATTCTCAACTCTTGCATTTTACGGAATGTTTGTATAGAACCAATCCATGCATTTTGACATTCTTTGAAAAGCTGCTTTTCTTTAATACATGCTATCCTTTTATCACCATTTCTTACTGCTCTACACAATTAAACCTATATATATGATGTATTGTTACTTTTTATTGAATGATAATGAGGTTAAAAAAGCGGCTCGGAATATTCTATTGATGTCAGGAGTCAACCTTCATGATGGTAGAGAAAAAATGGCGGATTTCTTTCAAATGTCTCAATTTGT
>JAILMB010000238.1 GCA_024692825.1 Lachnospiraceae bacterium
ATCAAAATAGGCCTGATAGCTGTCGTGTTCTTTTTCTCCAATGGATAGAGTGATGGCGCAATCAGGATAATGGTTGTGAATATGTTTGATAATAGAAATCAGGCGCTCATCTGTAAAATAGGGATCTTCGCCGGATTGTAATACAAAGGTGCGAAAGCCAAGCTCATAACCTTCTTTGCAACAGTCCAGAATTTCTTCTTCACTTAATCGATAGCGGGTTGCATTTTTATTCCCATGTCGAATGCCACAGTAGTAGCAATCGTTTTTACAGTAATTAGAAAATTCAATCAGTCCACGTACATATACGTCAGTTCCGTAGTTTTCACGGCGAACACTATCTGCTTCTGTAAACAAATGCTGACGTACTTCTTCTTCATCTGTGGTTAGCAGTGTAAGAAACTGCTCATCACTTAAGTCGTGAGTCTTTCTTAAGATATTTACGTAGGAGAGAAGCTCACCTAATGAGGGAGTAGTATTCAGGGAATTATTTTTCTGCATTTTATTTTAACACTTTCCTTTTATTTCGAACCGATTAGGGTATTCATTCATTTTTTCTGTACCTAATGTAAATCATATTCATATCTCCCGCAAGTATAGTTTTTTCTTATAGCATGAATTGACTTTAAAAGAGGGGAGAAATATAATCATCCCTAGGTCTATGAAAAGAAAAATATGAGTCTTTAAACGGGGACTTTTTTAGGAGGAAAAAATCATGGAAGTTGCAAATAGTGTTGTTGAATTAATTGGACATACTCCCATATTAAATGCGAAAAATTATGCGAAAAGTGCAGGAGTGGAGGATGCGAATCTTTGGGTGAAACTAGAGTGTATGAACCCTGCAGGAAGTGCAAAAGATCGTGTGGGTCTATATATGATTGAAGACGCTGAAAAGAGCGGAAAATTAAAGCCAGGAGCAACCATTATTGAGCCAACATCCGGAAATACAGGAATTGGATTGGCAGCAGTTGCAACAGCCAAGGGATATCGAGTTCTTTTAACTTTGCCAGAGACTATGTCAGTAGAGAGAAGAACGCTGCTAAAGGCCTATGGAGCTGAGTTGGTTTTGACTGACGGTGCAAAGGGAATGGCTGGAGCAATTGAAAAGGCAGAAGAACTTCACAGGAAAACTCCAGGCTCTGTTATTCTAGGTCAGTTTACAAATCCAGCCAATCCAGCAGCTCATAAAGCAACTACAGGACCAGAGATTTGGGAACAGACCGATGGAAAAGTGGATATTTTTGTGGCAGGTGTGGGAACAGGTGGAACTCTTACCGGTGTGGCTGAGTATTTAAAAGAGAAGAATCCAAATGTGAAGATTGTAGCTATGGAGCCTGCGACTTCTCCTGTTCTTTCCACTGGAAAAGGTGGACCTCACGAGATTCAGGGAATCGGAGCAGGATTTGTACCAGAAATACTTAATACAGAAATCTATGATGAAGTAATTACCATTGAAAACGAAGATGCTTATACAGAAGGAAGAGCTTTTGCAAAAAATGAGGGAATTTTGGTTGGTATTTCATCAGGAGCAGCATTAAAGGCAGGGGTGTTACTTGCTAAGCGACCAGAAAATAAGGGGAAGAACATTGTAGTATTGCTTCCGGATTCAGGAGATCGTTATTTATCAACCCCGTTGTTTTCATAGGGATGTTTTATCGACGCTTGTGTACTTGTTTGACTAAATTTAAACTGATATAATATTTTTAACTATTGCTTTAGGGAAGATGAGGGGTAAACAAGCAATGACAACAAGGGGAAAAACCTTAAAACTAATAATACCAGTGGCGGAAGTTGTGATTATAGCATCCCTTTTGATATCTTTTGTATTTGTATTTGTTCATGCAAAAGGCGAAGGGGATGTTTTTGATATCTCAAAGGGATGGGATGTATTTATAGATGGAACGGAGTATGAAAACGTGGATACTTCCACATTTATCTATCCACGGGAAATAGGGAATGTCCATGAAATCGACATGTACTATCGCCTGAGTGAGGATATGAGATATGGCACAACGCTTCGTGTTTATACAAGACTTTCTTATGTAGAAGTAAACCTTGGTGAAGAACTCTTATATTATTCCGGAATTGAAGAACAAAATCCGGATGGATTCGTTGGAATGGGATATCATTTTATACAGATTCCAAATAAGGCAGATTCTGATATGATTCACATACGTGTGATAGCAGTTGAAAAGAATGCTCTTTCAGGCTTGCCAAGGGTTTCTTTATCGTCTTCTAATGTAGCATACACTTATTTTGTTGATGAAAATGCAATAGGGATTTTTATCAGTTCCTTTATCTTTATTTTAGGAGCAGTTTTAACTTTAATAAGTGTTCTTTATACGTATTTGAACCTTGATTATTTTCGCTTGTTTTTAGTGGGTAGCTTCGCATTTTGTGTTGGTTTGTGGAGCTTGTGTTCACAAAAAGCGCTGCAGCTGTTTAATATTTCCTTATCAGCAAATTCGTCCATGGAATATCTTCTTTTAGAAGTGTCCTTTTTGCCTTTGCTAGGATATGATTTGATGGTGCGAGAAAACAGGACGAAAAATGAGAAGCTGGCGATTCGAATTCTTTTACTAATCACATTAATTTACAATATTGTTGCAGCTTGCCTACATTTTACAGATATAATTCATTATTCCCAGTTTATCCTGGTCTTTTATGTTATTGCTTTGGTTGATTGTATTGGAATGTTGTTTATCGGTGTCAAAGCAGAAAAGCATATGTCACGAAGTGAAAAAACATTTCATTATGCTCTTTGCGTTATGGGCTTGTATGGATTCTGGCGAGTCATTGATTATGTATATGGACATTTTTTAGTAAGAGGAAATGCAAGGGTAGCGGATAATCTGTTCCCGGTAGTTTTGCTTTTCTTTGTAATATCCATGCTCATAAGCTATTTGTTCCATTTATATGATATGGTTCTATCTCAGGCACAGGAAGAGGCCTTGACCGCATTGGCTTATAAAGATTCTTTGACAGGTCTATATAATCGAACCATGAGTGATGAAATATTTGAACAGTTAAATGAAAAAGAGCAGGCAAATTATTTGTTTATCGATTTTGACTTAAACGGATTGAAAAAGACAAATGATGAACAGGGTCATGTAAAAGGGGATCTTTTGATTTCCGGATTTGCAAAAGTGTTGGAAGAAACTTTTTCTGCTTACGGTAAAAACATGCGAATGGGCGGAGATGAGTTTTTAACAATTATCGAGGCGAAGGAGTTGCCGGCTGTAGATATTTTAATGCAAACCTATGAGGAAAACTGTGAAAGGATTTCGGAAGAAACGGGAGTTGCCATTAGTGCTTCCTATGGAATTGCCTATAGTAGTGAGGTATATGAACCGGAAGCAGAGCAGATCTTTCGATTAGCAGACGAGCGCATGTATGAAATGAAGCGTAAAAGCAAGAGGGCTAGGGGATAAAAATGGAGTTTTCCAATCGACAATACAATTTTATAAGAATTGCCATTGAATTTATAGTAATTATTATTTCGATTTGTGTGATGTTATATTTTCGATTTAATCGCGATTTTAACGAAGTAATGGAATACGATGAAAATTGGACTGTTACACAAGATGGCGTAAAGACAACGGGAGTAACACTTAGCGAGTACGAGTTTCCTCATATTATGAACGAGGGGGATGCTCTTTTACTGCAAAATGTAATCCCTAAGACAAGAAATGATCGCCAGTCCATTTCGTTACTGGTGTATTTATCTACAGTAGAAGTGTATGTGGATAATATATTGATTTACGAATACGGAGAGGACCTTTATGAAAAAGGAGAGATGGTTGGTAGTGGATATCATTTTGTCTCGCTGCCTGATTATTCAGAAGGGAAGAACATAAAGATTGTTATATGCTCAAGGGAAGACAATGCATTCTCAAGTATTCCGGCCATAGAAATCGTACCGACCCAGTCTCTGATTGCATCCTTTGCAAGACAGCATATTGTGTTAATGTTTGTAAGTCTCTTTTTAATTGTTCTTGGCATACTTTTGATGTTGGTTTCATTTATCAGTGCGATTCTTCGTAAAAGGACTCATCGTTTGATCTGGCTTGGAGCCTTTTCATTTTTAATCGGAAACTGGTCACTTGGTACGTCGAAAACACTGCAGATATTTAGTGCAAATTTGCATATGAATACGGTGATAGAATACATGGCGCTTTAT
>JAILMB010000239.1 GCA_024692825.1 Lachnospiraceae bacterium
ATCAAAATAGGCCTGATAGCTGTCGTGTTCTTTTTCTCCAATGGATAGAGTGATGGCGCAATCAGGATAATGGTTGTGAATATGTTTGATAATAGAAATCAGGCGCTCATCTGTAAAATAGGGATCTTCGCCGGATTGTAAGACAAAGGTGCGAAATCCAAGATCATATCCTTCTGCACAACACTCTAAAATCTCCTCTTCACTTAGGCGATAGCGAGTCGCTTTTGGATTTCCGTTTCGGATACCACAGTAATAACAATTGTTTTTGCAATAATTGGAAAATTCAATTAGTCCTCGAACATACACATCTGTTCCGTAGTTCTCGCGACGTACCTTATCAGCTTCAGAAAACAAATGCTGACGCACTTCTTCGTTGTCGGTAGTTAATAGCGCCAAAAACTGCTCATCACTTAGATCCTTTGTATCTCTTAAGATATTTACGTAGGAGAGAAGCTCTTCTGCTGGAATCTGAGGTGTGGTTTTATTAAGAGTGTTATTATTGAGATCTTTATTATTGAGATCTTTATTATTAAGTATGCTATTGTCAAAGATATTTTTATTAATCATAAGTTTCGCCTGATTTTGAATGTTTTCACTTTCTTTTTATAGAATTTGGATGACTTATCCTATGTTTTTTTATGTACCTAATGTAAATCATATTCTTATCCCTCGCAAGTATAGGTTTTTCTTATAGGTAGAATTGACTTTGAATTAGGGGAGAAATATAATCAACCCTAGGTTTGTGATGAAAATCAAAGAAGGATTTTAGTTTTATGGCAGGTCTTAGACTAGTACCATGTTAGATGTTAGGAGGAAAAAAGATGGAAGTTGCAAATAGTGTTGTTGAATTGATAGGTCATACTCCTATATTGAATGCAAAGAATTATGCAAAAAGTGCAGGAGTGGAAGATGCGAATCTTTGGGTGAAACTAGAATGTATGAACCCAGCGGGAAGCGCAAAGGATCGAGTTGGTCTTTATATGATTGAAGATGCTGAAAAAAGCGGAAAGTTAAAGCCAGGAGCAACAATTATTGAGCCTACATCTGGAAATACGGGAATTGGTTTGGCTGCAGTAGCAACTGCAAAGGGATACCGGGTGCTTTTGACTTTGCCTGAAACAATGTCAGTGGAACGAAGAACTCTGTTAAAGGCATATGGAGCCGAGCTGGTACTTACAGATGGTGCAAAAGGAATGGCAGGGGCCATTGAAAAAGCAGAAGAACTAAAAAAAGAGACACCGGGGTCAGTAATCTTAGGTCAGTTTACAAATCCAGCCAATCCAGCAGCGCATAAGGCTACAACCGGACCAGAGATTTGGGAACAGACCGATGGAAAGGTTGATATCTTCGTAGCAGGTGTAGGAACAGGTGGAACTCTTACTGGCGTTGCAGAGTATTTGAAAGAGAAAAATCCTAAAATAGAGATTGTAGCTATGGAACCAGCTACGTCACCAGTTCTTTCCACTGGAAAAGGTGGACCTCACGAGATTCAGGGAATCGGAGCTGGATTTGTGCCTGAAATATTAAATACAGAAATCTACGATGAAGTGATTACGATTGAAAATGAAGATGCTTATACAGAGGGAAGAGCATTTGCAAAAAACGAGGGAATTCTGGTAGGAATTTCGTCAGGGGCAGCACTAAAAGCAGGTGTGTTACTTGCAAAGCGCCCTGAAAATAAGGGAAAGAATATCGTAGTACTACTTCCAGATTCAGGAGACCGTTATTTATCTACACCATTATTTTCATAATTTAATGGATTGTTATTTATCCACACCTGTATACTTGTTTGACTAAAATTAAACTGATATAATATTTTTAGCTATTGCTTAAGAAAAATAAGGGGTATATAAGCAATGAAAACTAGGGGAAAAAGTTTAAAATTATTAATACCAGTGGCGGAAATCGTGATTATTGCATCCCTTTTGATCTCTTTTGTGTTTGTATTTATAAATGCAAGAGGTGAAGGGGATGTTTTTGATATATCAAAAGGTTGGAACATTTCTATAGATGGAACGGAGTATGAAGATGTAGATGTTTCTACTTTTATGTTGCCACGACATGTAAATGATGTTCATGAAATTGATATGTATTATCAACTTTCAGATGATATGAAATATGGCACAACTTTACGGGTGTATACAAGACTTTCGTTTATTGAAGTGTCTCTAGGGGAAGAGCTTTTGTATTTCTCGGGAATAGAGGAACAAAATCCCAATGGATTTGTAGGCATGGGATATCATTTTATTCAGATTCCTAATAAAGCGAACTCTGATGTGATTCACATTCGAGTAGTGGCGCTTGAAAAGAACGCCCTTGTGGGCATACCAAAAGTTTCTTTGACGTCTACAGATGTAGCCTACACTTATTTTGTAGATGAAAATGCGTTGGGGATTTTTGTCAGTTGCTTTATTTTTGCCTTGGGTATGGTTTTGACATTAATCAGTGTGCTTTACACATACTTGAACTTCGATTACTTCCGATTATTTTTGGTGGGGAGCTTTGCTTTTTGCTCCGGTTTTTGGAGTTTGTGCTCACAAAAAGCGCTGCAACTGTTTAATGTTTCTTTGTCGGCAAATTCATCTATGGAATATTTTCTTTTAGAGATGACCTTTCTGCCATTAATAGGATATGATCTTATGGTTCGTGAAGATAGAACCAAAAATGAAAAACTAGCTCTACGAGTGCTTCTATTTATTACGTTAGTTTATGATATGATAGCCGCTGTTTTACATTTCACAGATACGCTTCACTATTCCCAGTTTGTTTTCGTCTTTTATATTATTGCCTTAGTTGACTGTATTGGAATGCTTTTTATTGGGGTGAAGACAGAAAAGCAGATGTCTCGAAGTGAGAAAACCTTTCACTATGCCCTTTGTATTATGGGATTGTTTGGTTTCTGGCGTATCATTGACTATGTATTCGGAAACTTCTTGGTAAGGGGAATCGCAAGGGCAGAGGAAAATCTGTTTCCGATATTTTTACTCTTCTTTGTGTTGTCAATGCTAGTAAGTTATTTGTTCCATTTATATGACATGGTACTTACGCAGGCGCAGGAAGAAGCATTAACGGTTTTGGCTTACAAAGATTCTTTAACTGGTTTGTACAACCGGGCAATGAGTGAGGATATATTTGAGCAGCTGAATGAAAAAGAGCAGACGAATTATTTGTTTATCGATTTTGACTTGAATGGATTAAAAAAGGCTAATGACGAGTTAGGTCATGGTAAGGGGGACCTTTTGATTTCTGGTTTTGCCAAGGTGTTGGAAGAAACATTTTCAACTTATGGTAAAAATATGCGAATGGGTGGAGATGAATTTTTGACGATCATAGAAGCAAAAGAATTGCCAAATGTAGATATTCTTATGCAAAACTATGACGAGAATCGAGAAAAAGTCTCAAAAGAAATAGGAATTGAGGTTAGCGCATCCTATGGTATCGCCTATAGTAGCGAAGTATTTGAACCAGAAGCAGAACAAGTCTTTCGATTAGCAGATGAACGTATGTATGAAATGAAGCGTAAGAGCAAGAGGGCTAGGGGATAAAAATGGAGTTTTCCAATCGACAATACAATTTCATAAGAATTGCCATTGAATTTATAGTGATTATTGTTGCTGTCTGTGTCATTGTATATTTTCGATTTAACCGAGATTTCAATGAGGCAGTGGAATACGATCGAAATTGGACCATTACACAAGATGGCAAAAAGACTACTGGAGTGACGTTAAGTGAGTACGAGTTTCCCCATATTATGAACGAAGGGGATGCACTTTTACTTCAAAATATAATTCCAAAGACAAGAAATGACCGACAGTCAATCTCCTTGTTAGTGTATTTATCAACGGTAGAAGTATATGTAGATAATATTCTAATATACGAGTATGGTGAAGATTTGTATGAAGAGGGGGAGATGGTAGGTAGTGGATACCATTTTATCCCGCTCCCGGATCATTCAGAAGGAAAGAACATAAAGATTGTCATTTGTTCCAGGGAGGATAATGCATTTTCAAGTATTCCTGCTATTGAAATTGTTCCAACACAGACACTGATTGCATCCTTTGCAAGACAGCATATTGTGTTAATGTTTGTAAGTCTCTTTTTAATTGTTCTTGGCATACTTTTGATGTTGGTTTCACTTATCAGTATGATTTTCCGTAAAAGGACTCATCGTTTGATCTGGCTTGGAGCCTTTTCATTTTTAATCGGAAACTGGTCACTTGGTACGTCGAAAACACTGCAGATATTTAGTGCAAATTTGCATATGAATACGGTGATAGAATACATGGCGCTTTAT
>JAILMB010000253.1 GCA_024692825.1 Lachnospiraceae bacterium
AGTGGAGATCATTTTGAAATGCTTGATTTATTTCGAAAACAGTTTCCAAATAAGAAATTGATTCTTTCAGAAAGTTGCTTGGAATACAGTATTTTAGATGTAAGCAATCCATTTTTTAACGCTGCAAAGATTGCTCATGAAATTCTCGGTGATATGAAGCATGGAATGGAAATGTTTTTTGATTGGAATTTACTCTTAGATGAAAAGGGTGGACCAAATTACGTGGGAAATTTCTGCCATGCACCTATGATGTATGATGAGAAAAAAGACCATTTAGAACTTACAAGTTTGTATGATTGTTTCTTCCAATTTTCACATTACTTAGAGATAGGAGATGTAAGAGTAGAAACAAGTTCTTATACAAGAGACATTGAAGCTGTAGCCTTTAAAGGAAGGGATGGTTCTTTAAAGATAATTGCATTGAACCATTCGGCTGAGGATAAGGAATTTATTCTTAGAGATGCAGGAAAGAATGAAGTTGCAAAATGCATCTTGCCAAAGCAAAGTCTTACGACGTTTGTAGGCTAAAAAATTATACTAGAGGAACATAGCATGAAAAAAAATATATGGGATTCTCCCCTATTACAATCAAAAGCCAGTAAAGATAAAGTTACCTTAAGGGAAATGATTTTTGGATATTTTTTGGGACCTTTCTTTGTCCTGGCTATGACATCTGTAATCAGTACATATTATTTGACTTTTTATCGCTCTTACGATGATGTGGTTTCCCAGGGAATGTTTTTATCCCTGCTTCCACTGATTTCAGTGATTCCCATGGGGCTTGCAAATATTATAGTTGGAGTCTTAATAGGAAGAACAAAGACAAAGGCTGGAAAGGCCAGGCCATACATTTTAACAGCAGCGCCACTACTATTAATATCAGGAATTCTGGTATTTTGTATTCCCTATTTGTCACTGGGATTTCGCATGGTATGGATGGCGCTTACCTATAACTTATTTGCAGCTATTGCAAATCCAATTTATGCCACTTCTCACTATTTAATGGTATCAGTATCTACGAGAAATCTTCAAGATAGAGGAAAGCTCTCTGTAGTGGCAAATATTCCGGCGGTAGCAGGAAATGGATTAGTAAGTTCTATTGTTATGCCAGTAATACTAAATTGGATTCACGCAGCACCAGGAGCTGATGTGGCGCAAAACCGTTGGCAGCTTACCATGACTATCTTTGCCATAGCAGCATTTATTGGATGTCTCTTTGAATACTTTTTTACGAGAGAGCGAATTACAGAAGAGGATAATTTGGAGACTGAGTCAAAGGAGGAGATAGTACCTACAAAGACTCAGTTAAAGGCAGCAGTATCGGATCGTTTCTGGTGGATTATCATGATTTTTTATGTGTTCTATCAGGCAGGAGTGATGTTTAAAGGTGGCTATGTCTTTAATATTTATTGTCACGAATTCTTTGATACTACAAGATTATTTGGACTAGAGATGTCTTCGGATATGATTCAGTCGGTGTTAGCTCTCATCAGTGGTATTCCACTTGCCTTAGGGATGTTATTTATCTGGCCACTGGCAAACAAGTTTGGAAAGAAAAATATGGTTATAGTGGGATGTGTAATCTCAATTTTAGGAAGTATTGTTTGTTTATCATCCCCTTCCAATTTTATCGTTGTCTTAATTGGACAAACGCTGAAAGGAATTTCAAGTATTCCTGGAGCATATATTATGATGGCTTTATTTGCAGATGTATTAGATCATATTGAGGCAAAGGCAGGATTTCGTGTAGACGGTGTGTCTATGTCAGTTTATAATTTAATTCTTACCGTAATTAATGGACTTGCAGTGGCAGTGTTTAATATTTTCTATGATGGAGGATGGTTCCCAAAACAAGGAGTAGTTTCCTTTTTCTTTTTGGGATTTGAGATATTCGCCCATGGATTACTTATAGTAGTGCTCTTATTCTTAACAGTAGAAAAGAACATTGTAGAGGAACAAAGACTAATCGCAAAACGAAAAGGGAAGGTTATAGAAGGAGAATCAAATGCAAAAGATTAAAGGCGTGAATTTAGGAAATTGGCTGGTGCTTGAAAAATGGATGGAACCAGCGATGTTTGACGGTGTTGAGGCAGAGGATGAAACATGGTTGAACCGTAGAGCAGATAAAGAAATGCTAAGAGAACGCATGAAAAAACACAGAGATACCTATGTGGAAGAAAAAGATTTTCGCTTTTTAAAAGAAACGGGAATTACCCATGTTCGTATTCCTGTTCCATATTTTATTTTTGGAGATCGGGAACCTTTTATTGGCTGTATTGAATATTTGGATAAGGCTTTTGATTGGGCAGAAAAATATGAAATTAAAGTTTTAATTGATTTACATACTACACCAGGAAGTCAGAATGGATATGACAATGGTGGAATCTGTGGTGTTTGTAAATGGCATAAAGACAGAGATGAAGTAGAGTTTGTGTTAGAGGTATTGAAAAAATTGGCACAGCGATACAAGGATCGCAAAGGTTTGTTTGGGATTGAAGTAGTAAATGAGCCGATTAGTTTTCCTGTATATATGACGTCTCCTACACATAATAAGTGGGTGAATCCAGAGGAAGGAAAAGGCTCCTCTTTTGTGCCTATGTCATTTTTGAAACCTTTTTATAAAAGGGCTTATGACGAACTTCGTAAGATTCTGCCAAAGGAAGCAGCCATTGTTTTTCACGATGGATTTCGTCTGAGTTCCTGGAATGGATTTTTCAAGAAAAACAAGATGGAAAATGTGTTCTTAGATACTCATATTTATATTTTTGCTATGGAAAACTTTGTCCCAATTCATAAGCCTTGGGTGTACAAAGCATATCTATGGATTGACAAAATGCGCTTGAAACATACAGGTAAGGCAATACCGGTCATTGTTGGCGAGTGGTGTATTTGTAATCGCTATGCGGCAAATGAAAGTTTAGAAGAAGTGGAAAGAAAAAAGCGTTTTCTGGAAGTTTCTGAAATCGAGCAGATTGCCTGGGATGAAACTGCAGGCTGGTTTTATTGGAATTACCAGTTGCTTCGAGATGAAGTAACTCCTACGGATGAATATTTTAAAGAAAGCTGGGATTTTAAGCGTAATATAAAAAGAGGATGGCTTTCTATCCATTAGTAGAAGTTAAAAAGAATAAAACAGAATACCGAAAAAGGCAGATAGAACAATCATGAAAATAGGTGATAGTTTTTTCTGTCTTTTTTTCTTGTATAAAAAATCACATCCAATTAAAAGAAGAAAAATAAATATTCCTTTTATATTTACATTTGGTGTGGAGTGAAAATCCGTCACGTTAAATAAGGTGCTAAAAAATAAAGTGATAGCAGTGGCCAGGATTAAGCCTATGACACCGGGACGGACACCTTTTAAAAATCCCTGTACGCCTTTGTATTTCAATAGATTTCGAATGACCGCTGCAATCAGTAGAATAATGAGAAATGAAGGTAGTACAACGCCAAAAGTGGCTACCAGAGAACCAAGAACTCCTCCCTGTGTGGAACCAATAAAGGTAGCCATATTTACAGCTAGAGGTCC
>JAILMB010000265.1 GCA_024692825.1 Lachnospiraceae bacterium
GCAAATGTTCAAAGAGCAGCAAAGAATGTAATCTATGCAGTAGGAACATCAAATGCTATGGATACTGTTAGTGAAGACGGAACGGTAAAAGAAGCTACACCACTTTGGGTAATTGCATTGATTATCTTGGATATTGTAGTGGTAGCGTTGAGCCTGTTCTTTGTAATTCGAACACTTATAGCTCACATTGCTTACATTAAGACTCTTCCGAAGAAAGAAAAGGAAGAAGTAGAAGAAGGAGATGATATTGTGAAGAAAGAAAAAGTAATCGTAATTGTAATTATGGCTGTTATTATTAGTTTACTTTGTGGATTCCTTGGACATAAACTATTTAGCGGCGGAGGATCTGGCAGCGCAGAAATCGCAGGGGTATACGTTTACGGTGTATCAGTAGAAAATGACTATGGCGGAGAAAACTATGATGAGTACGAACTTATGTTATACGAAGATGGTACTTACAAGTTAACAATGACAGAAGCCAGCTATGCATATAGCATGTTACTTTCCAATACCAGTGTTTCTACCTATGGAACTTATGAGATGGGTGAAGAATCCGATGGAAACAAGGCTTGCAGTTTATCTGAAGCAAATCGAATTATCTACAACGGATATTCTGATGTTGGCGGATATAACCTTTCTTATGATACTGCTTCAGAAAGCATTAGCTATCCGGTAGAGCTTCCTGGTGGAGTAATGGTGGAAGAGGAAGACTTCAAAGCACAGTTTGGTGCAGCTAGAACAGCGTTGTTAAACACAGAAAAAACTTCACAGATGACCTTTGCAGAATAAACAAATTTGAGAATCATTCTCATTTTTGTTGACAATGAAAAAACAGGTTGCTATAATTGGGAACGGTTCTCAAATTGAGAATCGTTCTCATTTTTTTGTTGAAACGTATGAATTGGTGTATAAATAGAGCGAAAATTTATCTATAAGGGGTAAGAGATGAATTCCAGACCAAAATATAAAACAAAACAAAGAGATATATTAGTGGAGTATTTAAAATCTGCCTCCGGAAATCATATAACAGCCAGTGATGTATGTGATTATTTTAAAGAACAGGGAGCACCCATTGGTCAGTCCACAGTATATCGTAGATTGGAAAGCCTAGTAGATGAGGGTGTTATCAACAAATACATTATTGATGGAAATTCCCCTGCCTGCTTTGAATATGTAGGAGAGTGCGCTTCAGATGAAGCCCATATTTGTTTCCACTGCAAGTGTGAAAAATGCGGAAAGCTCATTCACCTTCACTGCGATGAAGTAGAAGAGATGCAGGCCCATCTATACAAAGAACATAAATTTCGTATGGATCCCAGACGAACGGTTTTTTACGGATTATGTGAAGAGTGTTCCAAAAAAGAGAATGACTAGTTTTTGATAAAAGAAAGGAAAGGAGAAACGGAATGAAGAAAAAAATAACATCATTTGCTGTTTGTTTACTGGTATTAGTTAGCCTGTCCTTTTCTGCTTTCTTTCTAATGGCGGAAGCTCATCACAATTGTACCCATGATAATTGTCCGATTTGTTCCTGCCTTGATATATGCCAGCAGACTTTGCATCAGATCGGCAGTGGACTACTTCCGGTATTTGTGATGATTTTGCCAACGATATTTTTACTATTTAAGGCTTCTGGATATATTTTTGAGGAGATTCATGAGACCTTAATTACAGATAAGGTGCGATTAGACAGTTAAAATATAACTTGTGAATAGAGACTTGAATTATACATTTGGAGGTTTATTTTGAAAAAATATATTAGTTTATTAATTGTAGCAGTATTAACATTAGGAATGTTTGCAGGTTGTGGAAAGACAGCTACTTCTGCAAACGACAGCGATAGCAGCAGCGCAACTACAGGAAGTGATGATGGAAAACTTCAGGTAGTTACCACCATTTTCCCTGAATATGACTGGGTTATGAATGTTCTTGGGGATGAAGCAGAAAATGCAGATGTTACCATGCTTTTAGGCAGTGGTGTAGATCTTCACTCTTATGAACCTACTCCAGAAGATATTTTAAAGATTACCACTTGTGATGTATTTATTTATGTTGGTGGTGAATCTGATAAATGGGTTGCAGATGCCTTAGCAGAAGCTGTTAACGAGGATATGGTAGTTATTAACTTAATGGAAACCTTAGGAGATTCTGTAAGCGAAGAAGAAATCGTTGAAGGTATGGAAGCTGAAGAAGAGGAAGGTGAAGAAGGAGAAGAAGAGGAAGAAATAGAATACGACGAACACGTATGGCTTTCTCTTAAAAATGCAGCTACTATTGTAGACAGCATTGAAATGGCTCTTTCTACAGCAGATGAAGAAAACGCTGAGACCTATTCTAAGAATGCCACAGCTTACAAAGAAGAGTTACTTGCTTTAGACGAGGAATACGCTAGTGCAGTTTCTCAGAAGTCAGTAGATGCTATTTTATTTGGTGATCGTTTCCCATTCCGTTATATGGTAGATGACTATGATTTAGATTATTACGCAGCATTTGTTGGATGCTCAGCAGAAACAGAAGCCAGCTTTGCTACGATTACATTCTTAGCCCAGAAAGTAGATGAACTTTCACTTCCTGCAGTAATGATCATTGACGGAAGTGATGGAAAGATTGCACAGACCATCGTTGAAAACTCTACTGCAAAGAATCAGGAAATTCTTACTATGAACTCTATGCAGTCCACTACATTTGAGGATGTTACAAATGGTGAGACTTACCTTGGGGTTATGAAAGATAACCTGACTGTTTTAAAGCAGGCTCTTGGCGTGTCTGAAGAGAGCGCATCTGTAGAAAGTGAAGATGCGGAAAAAAAAACTACAAATTAAGTGATATTGATTTAGATTTAACCAGACTTTCTGCTACAGTGGTTTATTCGGAAGTGTTTAATATGATGTATGAACCAGACGAGTATGTTGGAAAGGTAGTTAAGATGGATGGCCTTTTTAATCTTTATTATGATGAGGCAAAGGACTATACCTACTATGCTTGTATTGTTCAGGATGCTACGGCTTGTTGTTCTCAGGGAATTGAATTTGTTCCTACAGGGGACTATGAGGACTTAGTGGCAGGATTAGAAGCAGGAGCCGATATTACAGTAGTTGGAGAGTTTACAACTTATACAGAAGGCGATTCAAAGTACTGTACCTTAAAGAACGCTACAATAGAAGTATCATAATTGTTTTTTGAAAAGATTCCTTGGAATTACTTATTTATGTCATTTTGGCATGGATAGGTGTTCTGAGGATTTTTTTGGTTACGGATGAAAAATGATGTGATAAAATTAAGAAAAAAATGCACTAGGGGGAGTGGTATATTGATAGAAGGCACATCTGTTTTTGACTGGTTTGCACTGGTCATTTCATTAATCGTAGTTTTATCCATATATTTAAGAAAAGCATATAGAGGAATCGAGAATAGGGTATTTTTAGGCGTTGTTCTAATAGGATTGTTTACGACGGTATTTGAACTTATTTCTGATGGGATTTTAGCTGTCACTCCTTTAACACGAACGACTCAAGGAATAGTTTATCTGGCACTGTATGGTTATTTTATTAATCGCCAAATGTCGGTGATTTCCTATATTATGTTGGCCTTTTCTGCCAGTGGAACCACCTATCGAATGAAGGAATTGAAAAATCGTATTCTATTTACGGGACCTTTCTTTTTATTATCAGTTTTTATTATTACAAATTTCTTTCATCGTCAGATTTTTAATATCTCAATGACAGAAGGATATGTCAGAGGTCCATTGATGTTTATCGTATTTGGATTTTCCATGGTATATGGAACCATAGGTCTTTTGTACTTGTTTACGGTTCGAAAGTATTTAGGAACCACAAAGTGGGTGGCAATGATGTTGCTTTTTATATCCATTGCCTTTTCGGTAGTGGTGCAGTATTATCACCCGACGTATCGTATTGAAATGCTTTCGGCAGCCCTTGCAGTATTGATTTTACACTTGATTGTTCAACGGTCAGAGGATTTGATGGATCAGACTACAGGACTTTATGCCTGGCAGCTGTATCAGGAAGAGACAAGACGGTTGATGTTAGCAGAAAAACAGGTTTCTATATTTGTGGTTCGATTTTTAAATGCCACAGAAGTTCGAATCGCCTACACGGAAGACCGTTACAATGCCTACATAAAAGAAAAAGCAGAACTCATGAAAAAAATCATGGGAAAACGCATTAAGGACTACAAGATTTACATTCACTCGTCAGGAAGTATGCACCTTGTGGTGGGAAAGAAGAACTTTGATTTTGAAACGGAGACACCGGAGCTTTTGTCCTTGTTTACAGATGATATTGCCTATGATGGATTTGGACAAAGACTAAGACCTTTGATGTGTTCCATTGAATATATGAGGGATTTTCATAATCCTGCAGACTTGATCCAGTTTGGTCTGTTTTTCCCTCAGTTTATGAAACCAAATCAAACCTTTATCAGGGCAAGTGATGTGGTACATGAGAAGAATTATGAGATTCAAAAGAATATTCCAAAGATTATTAGCAGAGGTCTTCGGGACAACAATTTTGAAATGTACTATCAACCGATTTATGATGTGAAAAAGAAATGCTTCCACAGTGCAGAAGCGTTGATTCGATTAAACGATGAAGAGTATGGCTTTTTATCCCCGGGCATTTTTATACCGGCTGCAGAGCGACAAAATATGATTTTCCCCATTGGAAATTTTGTATTAGAAGAAGTTTTTGAGTTTGTGGGAAGAGATGATTTTGAAAGATTGGGCCTTACTTATATCGAACTGAACCTATCGGTAGACCAGTTCTTACACGAGAATTTACACAAACAAATTGCTCAGTTAGAGACGCGAATTCGAACAAAGCCGGAACGAATCAACTTAGAAGTAACAGAGTCTGTGGCTGGAATCAGCTCCACTATTGGACGAATGAATATTGAGATGCTTCGGAAACGTGGTTATAGTTTTTCATTGGATGACTACGGCACAGGTTATTCCAATATTCAAAGAGCTATGAGCTTACCTCTTAGTCTCATTAAGATTGATAAGTCTTTAGTAGATGAAGTAGAGACAAAAAACGGAGCGGTCATTATTGAAAATACCATTCAAATGATGCATGAGGTAGGATTTCAAATTGTATGTGAGGGAGTTGAAACTGCCAATCAGTATCGTATTTTAGAAGCCATGGGCTGTGATTATATTCAGGGATATTATTTTGCAAAGCCTATGAGTAAGGCAGATTTTGTAAGATTTTTAATTGTGGAAAATCACTGTGAGAAGTAGTTTTATAAAAATATTTACTTTTATAAAAAGAAGTAGTTTTACAGGAATAAAAAGTAAGACGGCTGTTTTAGGGAGGACCTAAACAGCCGTCTTTTAAAATTATGAAAAGGTTTATTATAAAGATGTTTTCGATAATTGTCTTTTAAGAACCGGAGTTAAAAAGCTCTGACAGGGTATCAGCATTTTCTTCTAATACCTTTAGAACGGTTTCGCTCCAGTGACGAGCATCATCGTCGCTATCACCGAATACGTAATCTTCCTGGCCGTAATCTATTACGTCAAATCCAGGTACGGATTTACTTGCACCCTTAGTACGATAGCTTACAGCATCAGCCAAGCTGAAGGAAACTGCAGTGGTATCGGTGTAGTTTACCCATGAAGAGATATCTGTTCCGGTAGCTTCTGTAGCATCACCATTTGTGGTCTGTGCTTCTGCAGCAGGTTTTGTGATTTCAGTTGCACCGTCTACATATTCTCCATACATTTCGTCTACGTAAAGAGCAAGGCTTTCTCCGAGGATTTCGGAAGGAACATGTCCGCCGTCCCATTGCCATTCAATATTGCAGTCGATTCCTGCAGCGAGCATTTTAATCTGAATATTTAAGGAGTTAAACATTGAGATATCACCCTCAGATGCTCCACAAAGGATACGTACCCAGGTGGAATCATCTGTATCACCATCACCAATGTAATTTAATGGGTTGTAAAGGTCTACAATGTTATTTCCATATTCGTCGCCTTCTTGAATCTCAGCAATATCTGACTGATATGCTTCTAACATTTCTTCAAAAGTAGAGTAGTTTGATGAATCTGTAGAAGATCCGGAAGCCTGTGTAGTTCCTGCATCAGGAGTACCAACATCCATAGTGTCTCCGGAAGAGTTTTCAGCTACGTCGCTGTTAGCAAAGCTGCGATCTGAATCATCAGTAGATTCTGTAGATGCTGAATCATCTGTAGTAGTTTCTGAAGAAGTGTCAGCAGATGCATCACTTGGTGCTTCACCAGAAGGCATCTCACCCATGTCTCCAGAAGGAGCTTCACCAGAAGGAGCACCGCCACCCATGTCTCCGCCAGGGCCGCCTTCCATGCCGCCTTCACTTGAAGAACTCTGAGCATATCTTCCTTCAATAAATGCAGTTGCTTTGTCTTCTGTGGTCATGGCAGCCACTTCTTCATCTGACATTGCACTACCATCTTCGTTGAACCAGGTCCATCCATCTGCATAATCAATATTATCTAAGTACCACTGAAGGTTTGAGATAAATTCTGCAATATAGAAGTCTAAGTAAGTACCACCATAACCATTGGTATCAGCGTATTTTTCCTCATCGTATTCAATGGATAATTCAATAGTATCTTCCTTATCTCCATCACCGTTAATGTCTAAATCAACATCAGCTTCATTTACAGATAAATTCTGTTCGTTGATGTAATCCATATACTCAGCAGATAAGTATTCTGCCATCTGTGTCTTAAAGTCAGTACCAAAGTCATAATCCGTATCCATATAGTATTCAAATGCCATAGCCATATCAGCTTCATAGAGAGAGGTAATAGCAGAGTAGGCTACACAACCCCAGACACCATCGGAAATTTCATAGGTTGTTCCGTCAATGGAAACGGCAGTGGTATAGCTGCCATCTTCTGTTTGATAAACACCAACGGCTCCACATTCGATTTCATAATCATAGAAAACAGAATTGTTTGATGTTGCTGCAACCATAGTTGCATGGGCACCACCACCGGAACCACCAGTGGAAACAAAATAATCTACGTTACCGGGAAGATTGCCAAGTAAAATATTGTATTTTACATAACGAATGGCATTCTTTTGATCTACTAGACAGGAAGGAGCATCACCAGTGTAGTACTCATTTCCATCTTCATCTGTAGCAGTATCCTGTTTACCTCTGTTTCCACAAGACATATTGATATAGCCTTCAGAAGCGTAGGTTGCTGCTGCAGTGGTGTTTGTAGAAGAACTATATCCAGCTGCACCAGTATTTACAATTACCGGGGCAGTAGCTGCAGTATAGGTCTGCCCGTTGGAACTTGTGATTTCTGCGTCATAGTCGATGACAAGAGATCCTGTAACAGCTTCGGTTGCATCGTCTGCTGTAACATCTTCAGTTCCATCTCCATCTGTATCAATACCTTTTACATAAGCACCAGGGACACAGACAGAAACACCTTGTTCATCTTCGATTTCTGGATATACCACTGCAGATACAATGGAAAGTGTCCAGGAATCAGAATCAGAACTATAGGTCCATTCCTGATCTTCGTTGTTTGCTAAGTTTAATGTTTCTTCAATATAAGCTGCTTCTTCTGATGTTTCTGCTGCAACTTCAACGTCGGAAGAAGTAGAATCGTTAGTTTCTTCACTTCCGCTAGAACCACATGCTGCAAGTGAGAAGCAAAGGGTTGTTGCTGTCAGCAGAGCAATTAAGCGTCTTTTCATAGAATAACCTCCTTGGTTTTTAGTATGGTGAAAGCATACGACAGAAACCTTGAAGTAAACTTGAAAAAAGTTTAAAGAAAACTTAAAAGAAAGGTTAGTAAAAATTGTATAAGAAAGGTTAGGCTGATTTGAACAATTCTATGTGGTTCAAGTTTTCTTCAATAAAAATATGTAATATATGATAATATGAAACTAACGTATGGAGGGGATACCATGAAGATTTTATTAGTAGAGGATGAAAGACGAATGGCCAATGCCACATCGGAACTTTTAAAAAGGGAAGGCTATGATGTGGAGGTAGAATACGAAGGGGAAGGAGGCGAGGATGCCTTTTTAACCGGGATTTACGATATCGCTATTTTGGATGTTATGCTTCCTTACAAAAATGGATTTGATATTGTAAGAAGTGGACGAAAAAAAGGCATTAAGACGCCGGTGTTAATGTTGACAGCCAAAAGTGATGTATCGGATAAGGTAAGAGGGTTAGATAGTGGAGCGGATGACTATTTGACAAAACCTTTTCAAATAGAAGAACTTTTAGCTAGAGTTCGAGCTCTTGGAAGAAGAGGAGCATTAGTTTCTCCTGAGGAGGGAATCTTAACAGTTGGGGATTTAAGGCTTGATACAAAGAAGCTGGTATTATACTGTTCTGCAACAGGAAAAGAAATTCGACTGCCGGAAAAAGAGTTTCATTTAATGGAGTATTTGATTACCAACAAGGGAACCATTATTTCAAAGGAACAGCTGGCACTGAAGGTGTGGGGCTATGATAATGAAGCGGAATACAACAACGTGGAAGTATATATCTCATTTACGAGAAGAAAATTAAAGTTTCTAGAGTCAAAAGTACAGATTAAATCTGTGCGGGGAATGGGCTATGAGCTAAGAGGGGACGAGGATGCCTAAATCAAATAAACGTTTTGTGGCCATGATTATGAGTGTAATGATTCTCTTAATTGGGGGAATCCTCCTAATCGTTTATTTCACCACATCGGTTCAAACAAAAAAAGAAAATAAAGAGATGCTTCAGGTATTTGCTGATTCCTATGAGAAAAATGGATTTCCAGATGTCATCGATAATCTTCCGGATTTGGCTGATGGAGAAGCACCACCAGACTTGTCAGATACTGACGGAAAGCCAGATCTATCAGATCCTCCTCCAGGATTCATCGTCAATAAGGAGGAAGGTAGCGAGATGGAGACAAGTTATTCTCATCTTTATGAAATTTCCACCTTTTATGCTGTGGTATTTGATTTAGATGGAAATATGAAGGAGTATTTTAATGAGTCTTCTTCTCCTTTTTCTAATGAGGAGTTAGTAAAATACGCCAGTGATTTATTAGATAATAATGATACTTTTCATCAGGGGAAAAGTGTTACTTCTTTAGTGACCTACGGAGAGGATTATATTCTGGTGACAATGATGGATACGGCAGCAACAGACAATGCAATTTCCCACTTGGTTACCAATATGATTATCTTTGGTGCCATATCAATCGTGGTGATTTTTATCCTGTCTTTTTACCTGGCAAAATGGGTAATGCGTCCGGCTGAAGTGGGATATGAAAAACAAAAGCAGTTTATATCCGATGCAGGTCATGAATTAAAGACACCGATTTCCACCATTAGTGCGAATCTTGAAGTGCTAAAAAGAGAGATTGGACAAAATCGATGGCTGGAAAATATTTCCTATGAAAATGAGCGGATGTTTACACTAGTGTGTCAGCTCCTTGATTTGGCAAAATTAGAATCTGCAACCTTAGAACTATCAGATGTGGATTTATCCTTACTTTGCGAAGCGGTGATTCTTCCTTTTGAGGCATCGGCTTATGAAAGAGGAGTGAAGTTTTCTTACCATATTGAAAAAAATATCCATATCCGAGGTAATGGGGTTGCATTGGAAAAATTAGTTTCCGTATTAACAGACAATGCGGTCAGTCACTGTTTGACTCCAGGAGAGGTCTTTATCGAACTATCTCAAAAGTCCGGTAAGGGAAGACTTAAGGTATCAAATACAGGAAGTCCCCTTTCTGAAGAAAATCAGAAACATTTATTTGAACGGTTTTATAAGTTTGATGAATCAAGAGTAGAAGAAAAGGGACACTATGGATTAGGGCTTTCCATTGCAAAGGCAGCAGCGGATGAAATGGGAGCTGAAATCTATGTGGAATGCCAGGAGGATAAGGTATCCTTTATTGTGGATTTTAAATAGATTTTTATAGAAGGTGAGGTTGTATAAAACCTCACCTTTTCTATTTCCTAAGAAAGAGGGGTATGATAAACTATCCCTAGTGAGTTTATTGTTGGGTTAAAAAGAAAGGAGAAGGACATGATATCAACAACAACTCCCAGTATTGAGGGACATGAAATTACAGAGTACAAGGGGATTGTATTCGGAGAGGTAGTAGCTGGTGTAAATGTCATTAAAGACATGGTGGCTGGCCTTTCAAACTTCTTCGGTGGTCGTTCAAGTACTTATGAAGACGAATTAATTCAGGCAAGACAAAATGCTATTTCTGAGATGGAACAGCGGGTAGCACAGATGGGGGCAAATGCAGTAGTCGGTGTGGACATTGATTATGAAGTGCTTGGCACAGACAATGGAATGCTTATGGTAACTGCAAGTGGAACTGCAGTGGTGGTTCGCTAATTAAAAATAGCAATTTGTAGTAAGGAAACATTTTGGAAAAAGAAAAATATATTTTAATTGCGGTATCAGATGGAGATACGGGAAAAGCAAATGCTTCATTAGACGAATTAGATCGTCTTTTGGATACAGCAGGAGCAGAAGGAGTGTATCGTGTGATACAATCTCTTCCTCATCCCAATTCTGCTACTTATATTGGTACCGGTAAAGCAGAAGAACTACGAAGTCTTATAGAAACATATGATGCTGATGCAGTGATTTCAGACGATGAACTATCACCAGCCCAACTTCGAAATTTATCAGATATTACAGAGTGTAAGGTCATCGACCGAACTATGCTTATACTGGATATTTTCGCAGCTCATGCAAAAACAAAAGAAGGTAAAATTCAGGTTGAAATGGCTCAGCTTTCCTATCGTGCATCTCATCTGACAGGAATGGGAAAAGCCCTATCCAGATTAGGTGGTGGTATTGGTACCAGAGGACCAGGTGAGACAAAGCTAGAAACAGATCGAAGAACCATTCAAAAAAGAATGAGCCGACTTCGAAAAGAAATCAATGACATCAAAAAGGTACGAGAAACAAATCGCAAACAACGACAGAACAACCAAGTGCCGGTGGTGGCAATTATTGGCTATACCAATGCTGGAAAATCCACTTTGTTAAATCGTTTAACAAAAGCAGATGTACTGGCTGAGGACAAATTATTTGCCACACTGGATCCTACCACGAGACGTTGTGTAATGCCGGATGGAAAGCGATTACTACTAACTGACACCGTTGGATTTATTTCCAAACTTCCCCATCAGTTGGTAGATGCCTTTCGAAGTACCCTGGAAGAGGCAAAATATGCCGATGTTTTACTTCATGTGGTAGATGCTTCCGATATTGATATGGACGAACATATGCAGGTGGTATACGAAACACTCGCCGTACTTGGAATTTCAGGAAAGCCTATAGTAACCGTATTTAACAAGGCAGATGTCATTCCTCCCCAGGAAGTGTTTGTAGATCAAAGAGCCACAAAGTCCATTAAAATTTCTGCAAAAGAAAAGGAAAATATAGATGGATTATATCAGGCTCTAATCGAAGTGCTAGATTGCAATTGAGGTCCTGGTTTATGCTTTTTACGACCTTGTTTTTAAGGGGACAGGTTCGCTATTATAAACATTATGAAAAGCATATGCATAGCATATGAAATATATTTTTTTGTTATGTAAAGGAGGAAAAATATGGCAGTCAATCGTTTTGTGTTAAACGGAATTTCTTATCATGGACATGGTGCAATTCAGGAAATCCCAGGAATCGTTAAATCTAAGGGATTCAAGAAGGCATTTGTTGCATCTGATCCGGATTTGGTAAAGTTTGGAGTAACAGCAAAGATTACCGATCTTTTAAAGGAGAACGGAATCGACTTTGAACTTTATTCAGAAATTAAGCCAAACCCTACCATCGAAAACGTACAGCACGGTGTAGAAGCTTACAAGAAGAGCGGTGCTGACTTTATGATTACCATCGGTGGTGGTTCATCAATGGATACAGGTAAAGGAATCGGTATCATCATCAACAACCCTGAGTTTGCTGATGTTCGTTCTTTGGAAGGTGTTGCTCCTACAAAGAATCGTACCGTATTTACCATTGCAGTACCTACTACAGGTGGTACAGGTGCTGAGTCTACTATTAACTACGTTATTACAGACGTTGAGAAGAAGAGAAAATTCGTATGCGTGGACCCTAATGACATCCCTGATGTTGCAGTAGTTGATCCAGATATGATGTCTTCTATGCCTAAGGGCTTAACAGCTTCTACAGGTATGGATGCTTTGACTCACGCAATTGAAGGTTATACCACAGCAGCTGCTTGGGAACTTGCTGATACTCTTAACTTAGAAGCTATTAAGTTAATTGGAGCAAACCTTCGTAAAGCAGTAGAAAACGATCCTGATGGTCGTGAAGGAATGGCATTAGCTCAGTATGTAACAGCTATGGCTTACTCTAACGTTGGTCTTGGTATTGCACATTCTATGGCTCATACATTAGGAGCTGTTTATGATACTCCTCATGGTGTTGCTTGTGCAATGATGCTTCCTATCGTTATGGAATTCAATGCTGAATGCACTGGTGATAAGTTTAAAAATGTTGCAGAAGCTTTGGGCGTTGATACAGAAGGAATGGATCAGGCTACCTACAGAAAGGCAGCTATCGATGCAGTTCGTCAGCTTTCTGTAGATGTGGGAATTCCTACAAAGCTTGAGAAGTTAAAAGAAGAAGATTTAGATTTCTTATGCGAATCTGCAGCAGCAGATGCTTGTGCACCTGGAAATCCTAAGCCAGCTTCCTTAGAAGACTTTAGAGAAATGTTTAAGAAGTTAATGTAATAGCACTCCTCATTTTTCAAAAATTAACCATAATGCAGCCATCGGGTAGATGGGACCAAGAGATTGGAACCATTTATTCGATGGCTGTTTTTTTATGAATATGAAAACACATTTAGGAGTTTGTTACCGAAATTTTACGATTTTATAATAGAATGTGGTATTATTATTTGGACTGTTTTTTAGTAAAAGGAAAAAATATGAGTGAAGTAAGAAAACCCATTCTATTGGCAGTAGATGATGAGTCTACCAATCGTATTTTGGTAAAAAGCATTTTGTCAAATGACTTTGACGTAATCTGTGTAGAAACCGGAGAAGCGGCCTTAAACTACCTCAAAATACGTACGCCGGATATTATCCTTATGGATTATCGCATGCCAGGTATGAATGGAAGAGAAGTTTTTGAAAAAATAAAAGATATGGAATTAGCATCTTCTGTGCCGGTGATTTTTTTGACGGCAGAGGATGATCGAGAGACAGAAAAAGAATTGTTCCAAATGGGAGCAATGGACTTTATCAGTAAACCCTTTGTGCCGGAAATTGCCAAAGAGCGTGTACTTCGAATTCAGCGCTTAAAGAAACTGCAGGATGGCTTAGAGGCTGAAGTGGAAGAAAAGACAAGGGACTTAAAAAAATCTGGTGAGAGACTACAAAGAATGTCAGAACAGATGGTGTTGGCACTAGCAGATACCGTCGATGCAAAGGATACCTACACCAGAGGTCATTCCTTTAGAGTGGCAAAGTATTCCAAAGAAATTGCCCGTCGATTAGGAAAAACTGAAGATGAGCAAAGCGCAATTTATATGTCAGGTCTGTTACATGATTTAGGAAAGATTGGTATTCCGGATACTATTATTAATAAGCCTACAAAGCTAACGGATGAGGAGTATCAGTTGATTCAAAATCATCCCGTCGTAGGATCGGAGATTCTTGAGAAGATTACAGAAATGCCGGGCCTTTATATTGGTGCCCGCTGGCATCACGAGAGATTTGATGGAAAAGGTTATCCCGACGGTTTGAAGGGAGAGGAAATCCCTTTGACGGCTCGCATTATTGGAGTTGCCGATAGCTATGATACCATGTCATCTAACCGAAGTTATCGAAAGGTGCTTCCTCAGGAATTGGTACGGAAGGAAATCTCTGATGGAAAAGGAAGTCAGTTTGATCCAGTGGTAGCTGATGTCATGCTTCAGATGATTGACGAGGATAGTGACTACGATATGAGACAGAAAGAGGAGTGAAATGAAAAGTAGATTAAAAATTACATTTAATGCGCCGGTAACAATCGCATTTGTATTTATTTGTTTTATTGTTACCTTTTTAGGAGTTTCCTCAGGAGGAGCCATCACAAGAGCCTATTTTATGGTATACCGCGGACCTTGGAATTCTCCCTTTACCTATCTTAGACTTTTTACCCATGTATTAGGCCATAGTGGATGGGATCACTTTATTGGAAATGCAGCATATATTTTACTATTAGGACCATTGATTGAAGAACGACATGGCTCAAGAAAAGTTATCTATGTAATTTTGATTACCGCTTTGGTTACAGGACTGGTAAATATTTTATTCTTCCCCACAACAGCACTTTGTGGAGCCAGTGGAGTAGTATTTGCCTTTATTATCATTACATCTTTAACGGGATTTCGAAAGGGAGAAATTCCCCTTACCTTCATCCTTGTAGCTGTTATTTTCTTAGGACAGCAGATTTTGGATGGCGTACTGATTAAAGACAATATTTCAAATATTTCTCACATTGTGGGAGGAATTATTGGAGCCATTGTTGGCTATCGATTGAATCGAAGATAAATTGGATAAAACGGAGGAAAGAAGAATGGCAAACATTGACAATTTTAGAGTGGAACACGATTCTATGGGAGAAGTGAAAGTTCCTGCAGATCGTTTTTGGGGTGCTCAGACCCAAAGAAGTCATGAGAACTTCGAGATCGGTGTAGGAATTGAAACCATGCCAGGAGAAATTATTAAGGCCTTTGGAATCTTAAAAAAGGCTGCTGCCTGCGCAAATAATGAACTGGTAAAAGACCGTATGACAGATAAAAAATGTGAGACAATCTCTAAGGTCTGTGATGAAATCTGTGAAGGAAAACTCTTTGATGAGTTTCCTCTTGTTGTGTGGCAGACCGGTTCTGGTACACAGTCCAATATGAATGTGAATGAAGTAGTGGCAAATCGTGGAAATGATTTGGCAGGAGAGAAGTTATTACATCCAAATGATGATGTAAATATGAGCCAGTCTTCCAACGATACCTTCCCTACTGCCCTTCATATTGCCTGCGCTCTTTTATTAGAGGAGCAGTTAATACCGGCAGCAAAAGAACTGGTAGCAGAATTTGTACGTCTGGAAAAAGAAAATGAAGGCATTGTAAAAACAGGAAGAACTCATTTACAGGATGCGGTTCCCGTTGCCTTTTCCCAGGAAATCAGTGGATGGAGAAGTTCACTGGAAAAGGATATTCAGTTAGTAGAATTATCCCTTGCCCCTCTAAAGGAGTTAGCTCTTGGAGGAACAGCGGTAGGTACTGGCTTAAATGCCCCAAAGGGATTTGATGAGCTTGTAGCAAAAAAGATTGCAGAGTTTACAAAGAGTGAGTTTGTTACTGCAGAAAACAAGTTCCATGCCCTAAGTTCCAGAGATGAAGTGGTATTTGCCCATGGAGCAGTAAAGGCTATGGCTGCAGATATGATGAAGATTGCAAATGACGTACGTTGGCTTGCTTCCGGTCCTAGATGTGGACTCGGAGAGATTACCATTCCTGCCAATGAGCCGGGAAGTTCCATTATGCCGGGAAAGGTAAACCCTACTCAGTGTGAACAGGTTACTATGGTGGCAGTTCAGGTTATGGGAAATGATACCGCGATTTCCATGGCTGCATCTCAGGGAAATTTTGAACTAAACGTATTTTTACCGGTAATTGCATATAACTTTACTCAGTCCGTAAGACTTTTATCAGAATCCATTCGTTCTTTCCATAAAAACTGTATTGTTGGATTAAAGGCAAATAAGGAGAAGATGCATGAAAACTTACATCGTTCCCTTATGCTTGTAACCGCTTTAAATCCATATATTGGATATGAAAACGCAGCAAAGTGTGCCCACAAGGCGTTTGAAGAAAATATTTCTTTAAAGGAAGCCTGCGTTGGCCTTGGATTTTTGTCAGAGGAACGTTTTGATGAAGTCTTCCATCCGGAAGAGATGGTATAAGAGAGTATGATCTTTTGATATGAAAAAGGGTATCTGAGAAAGTAATATACTTTTCAGATACCCTTTTATTGATTTACATATCAGAGCTAGAAGCAGAGGCTTCTGTAGATGCTACTGTATTAGCTTCTTCCTGTTGCTCTTGGATGTAATCCATAAGGTTCGCTAAAACCTCATCCATGTTGTCAATGGTAGGAAAATCTAGAGATTCAGCTCCGTCATTCATAGCGTCTGTCAGAAGATCCAGATCATCTCCAACCATCATTCCTGAAGCGTTATAGGTTCCTGTGGGAATGGCTCCATCAAAGGAAACGCCGGAAGGAATGTATTCATCCTTTTCACCTTCTGGGATCTCTGGTGGCGGTGGTGGAGGTGGTGGAGGTGTTTGTCCGTCAAAGGACATAGCCGTCATTATACTAGGATCATAAGTTACTCCATTGATATCCATAAGTATCCTTTCCGAGGAAGATCCATCTAACGTTTTTAGCGCTATCCATAGCGTATCCTCTCATATCTTATATCGAATGAATATGATAGAAAAATAATAGATTTCAAACCTTAAATTAACCTTAAAAAACTTGTAGTTTCAGACATGGGGTGTGGCAAAATAAGCGGATAGATGGTAAAGTAGAAGGCAAGTATGAAAAGTAGTTAGTTAGGAGTAGAACCATGAGACAAATTACATTAGGAAAGACAGGAATCTGTGTACCACAAAACGGATTTGGTGCTTTGCCAATTCAAAGAGATACAAAAGAAGTGGCAGTGGAAATCCTTCGAAATGCATATAAAGGCGGAATGCGCTATTTTGATACAGCAAGAGCCTATAGTGATAGTGAAGAGAAAATCGGTGCAGCCTTTGGTGATATGGGCATTCGTGAAGAAATCTATATTGCAACAAAGACCGCTGCAACAACAGCAGAGGATTTTTGGAAGGATTTAGAGACTTCCTTAAAAAATATGAAGACGGATTATATTGATGTGTATCAGCTTCATATGGCTGCAAAATGTTATCGCCCGGGAGATGGAAGTGGTTTATATGAGGCTATGGTAGAAGCCAAGGAAAAAGGCTTGATTCGTCACATTGGGATTACTGCCCATAAAATTGGTGTGGCAGAGGAGATTGTAGAGAGCGGATTATACGAGACTCTACAGTATCCGTTTTCTTATTTGTCTTCTGACAGAGACATGAAGCTGGTAGAATCATGTCTTTCTCATGGCATGGGATTTATTGCCATGAAGGGATTAGCAGGAGGCTTAATCAACCGCTCTGATGCAGCTATGGCCTTTATGAATGAACACGATGGTGTCATTCCTATTTGGGGAATTCAGCATATGAGCGAACTTGATGAGTGGATTTCTTATATGGATGAGACTCCAACAATGACGGGAGAGATTGCGGAGTTTATTGAAAAAGAAAAAAAGGAATTATCAGGAGATTTTTGCCGTGGATGTGGATATTGTATGCCTTGTCCAGCCGGCATTACCATCAACCAGTGTGCAAGAATGTCGCTTATGGTAAGACGTGCACCTTCAGAGGTTTGGCTGTCCGAGTACTGGCAGAAAGAAATGGAAAAAATCAATTCTTGTTTAAACTGTAGAGCCTGTACCACTCACTGCCCATATGAGTTGGATACGCCAAATCTTCTTAGAAAGAACTATGAGGATTATCAAAGAATTCTTAGGGGAGAAGTTCAAGTTTAGTTTATTTTTGCACAGCTAGATTTTTGAAACTTAGGAGTGTTTTGTTTTGTTTAGTAAATTAATTGGAACAAAGAAGTTCTATCGACATATGTTATATGTAGCAGTGCCGATTATGATTCAGAATCTGATTACCAATGTGGTAGGAATGCTGGATAATATTATGGTTGGACAAATCGGAACCAATCAGATGACAGGTGTTTCCATCATTAATCAGTTTATCTTTGTCTTTAACCTGTGTATTTTTGGCGCAGTATCTGGAGCGGGTATTTTTACAGCTCAATACTATGGTCAGGGAAATAACAAGGGAATACGAGATACCATGCGCTTTAAGCTGATTATTGGCTTAGTGGTGTGTGGGATTGCCTTTCTTGTGTTGTTTTTTGGCGGTGAGAATCTGATGCAACTATTCTTACATGAGGACGGAGTAGGAAACAGTGCAGAGACCCTTCGCTATGGAAAGGCTTATCTTACAGTAATGTTCTTTGAGATGTTGCCCTTTGCTCTATCCCAAATCTATGCAGGAACCCTTCGTGAAACGGGAGAGACCATACTTCCAATGAAGGCAGGAATGATTGCTGTAGCAGTGAATCTTGTATTAAACTATATTTTGATTTTCGGTAAATTTGGTGCACCGGCCCTTGGAGTGATGGGTGCGGCGGCAGCAACTGTAGTTTCGCGTTTTACAGAGCTTTTCATTATTGTAATTTATACCCATAAGCATAGTGATCGATTCCCTTATGTTGTGGGATTGTATGAAAGCATGAAGATTCCACCGGCTTTGATACATGCCATTATTCTAAAGGGAGCACCTTTGCTATTAAACGAGGCCCTTTGGTCAGCAGGTCAAACCGTCATGGTACAAAGCTATTCTCTGCGAGGCCTTTCTGTTGTGGCAGCCTTTAATATTAGTAATACCCTGGCCAATGTGTTTAATGTTGCATTTATTGCTATGGGAGAGGCTATTGCCATTATTTTAGGTCAGGAGTTAGGGGCAGGAAAGCCGGATGTAAAGGAGGATTCTTACAAGATGACCTTCTTTGCAGTTACGATTTGTATCGTTATGGGAGCTTTAATGTTTCTTGCAGCGCCCATATTTCCACAGATTTATGAGACAGAGGACAGTGTCAAAGAATTGGCCGTTCGTTTTATTATGATTTCGGCTTGTTTCATGCCAATTTATGCCTATGAGAATTCCGCATATTTTACATTGCGTTCAGGTGGCAAAACCGTCATTACCTTTATTTTTGATTCTGCCTTTGTATGGTGTGTGTCCATACCGGTAGCATATGTAGTGACGAGATTTACAGATTTTAATATTGTTACTTGCGTCATTATTGTAAATCTCTTTGAGTTTATAAAAGTGGCAGCAGGATTTTTCCTTGTTAAGCGTGGGGCCTGGATACAGGATTTAACGAAATTAACAGCACAAAAATAGGGAGAGTGTGAAGATTTCGTACGGAGATAAAGTAAGGAGAACAGTGAATGAAGATTTTTTTGATTGATTATGAAAATGTGAGCGCCCAGGGATTAGAAGGGGTAAAAAAATTATCCGGTGA
>JAILMB010000278.1 GCA_024692825.1 Lachnospiraceae bacterium
GGATACAAAGCGTAGTTCTGGAATACCATTGCGATATCTCTATCCTTAGGTTCTACGTTGTTCATAACCTTTCCGTCGATGGTTAATTCACCACTAGAAATATCTTCCAAACCAGCGATCATACGAAGTGTAGTAGATTTACCACATCCTGAAGGTCCAACGAAGATGATGAATTCTTTGTCTTCTACGTCAAGGTTGAAATCCTTAACAGCTTCAAAGCCGTTTGGATATACCTTGTAAATGTTTTTAAGTGAAATACTAGCCATTTTATATTTACCCTACCTTTCATTTTGTTGGTTTAACCAACGATAAAATCCTTTAATGCATCCATTATAGCGTCGATATCAGTATCTTTCTGAATAACTAACTCTAAATCCTGAGATAAATCAAGAGAGAAAATACCCATAATTGATTTTGCATCGATGACATAACGTCCTGCAATTAAATCAAAGTCATTGTCGAATCTTGTAACTACATTAACAAAGGCTTTCACTTTGTCGATGGAGTTAATGTTAATTTTTACAGATTTCATAGTAAAAACTCCTTTCCCAAATACTGATATCATTATAGAAAAAGGCACATTTGGTAACAATGTTAAAACAAACAAAAATCTTTGTATGAAATACCGATGGAGGGATAAAATTTGCGTATAAAATAGTACTAGTGCTATAATATTGAAGAATGTATAAACATGGGCAAGTGCCCTTTACTTTATGGAGATAACATGGAAACAATTACACCAAAGGGAAAACTGCTAGTCTATATGAGAGCGCCTTTTTATATGGTAACCCTGTTTTTGATTGGCAGTCTATTTTTACTATGGGAACATCGCAGTTTAGGTATTGCATCTCTTATTGTTACAGCTGTTTATTTGTTTATAACGATTTTAGTTTATAAAGGAAATAAAAAGCGACTATCAGATGAAATTATTGGATTTGCTGTGCAGTATGGAACGGTCCAAAGTCGATTATTAAAAAACTTCCAGGTGCCATATGCAATCTTAGATGGTGAGGGTAAGCTATTTTGGATGAATGAAAAATTCTCCGAATTAACTGGTAAAGAAAATGGGTATCAAAAATCCATCACCTCTATCTTTAATGAAATCACCAGAGAAAGTATAGAACGTGCAGAAACAGATCAGTTCGTAATTCAGGTGGAATACGAAGATCGTATTTTTGATGCTATTTTGGAGAAAATGAATTTTGAGGAACATGGGGAAGATGTGACTCAACCTGAAAATCCATTACTTGTAGAGCGCTCAGGGTCTTTAATTGCAGTGTTACTTCAAGATGTAACAGAATTTGAGCGACTAAAGAAAACCAACGAAGAAGAGCAGATGGTTCCGGTATTTTGCTACGTAGATAACTACGAAGAAACCATGGAATCTGTAGATGAAGTAAAGCGTTCTATGTTAACTGCCGTATTGGATCGAAACATTAGCCGTTACTTTAGAGAAGTAGATGGTATTATTCGTAAAATCGAAAAAGACAAATACTTTGTTGTCCTTAAGAAAAAGGGACTACAGGAATTAAAGGAAAATAAGTTTTCTATATTAGAAGATATCCAAACAGTAAAAATCGGTACAGACAACGTATTTACCTTAAGTATTGGAATCGGTGTAAACGGGGCAACCTATACACAGCGATCTGAATTTGCCAGAGCTGCCATTGATATGGCTCTTGGTCGAGGTGGTTCCCAGGTAGTTATAAAGGATAATAAAGACGTTTCTTACTACGGTGTTCGTGGTCGTGAGATTGAAAAGAATACGCGAGTAAAAGCAAGAGTAAAAGCTCAGGCTCTTCGTGAAATGATGGAGGGAAGAGAAAAGGTTCTTGTAATGGGCCATAGTATTTCTGATGCAGATGCATTAGGAGCTGCAGTGGGTGTGTATTGTTGCGCAAGAGATTTAGGAAAACCTTGTCAGATTGTATTAAATACCATTACTTCATCCCTAAGACCTCTAGTAGAGACATTTTCGGATGAAAATGTATACCCAAGGGATATGTTTGTTTCTTCTGAGGAGGCTCTTGTAATTGTAGATCCAGATACCTTAGTTGTAGTAGTTGATACAAATCGACCAAATTATACGGAGTGTCCACAGCTTCTTAACAAAGGAAATGGTGTGGTGGTATTTGATCACCATAGACAGGGAAGCGAACAGATTACAAATCCTTTGCTTTCTTATATTGAACCATATGCATCAAGTGCCTGTGAAATGATTACAGAGGTGCTACAGTATTTTTCTGATGATATTAAAATCAATCCAATAGAAGCAGATTGTATTTACGCTGGTATTTTAATTGATACCAACAACTTTATGACAAAGACAGGTGTTAGAACCTTTGAAGCCGCTGCTTATTTGAGACGAAACGGAGCAGAAGTTACTAGAGTAAGAAAGCTTCTTCGTGAAGATATGAGTGCTTATAAGGCAAGAGCGGAAGTCGTTCGACATGCAGAAGTATATCATGGTTCCTTTGCCATTTCCGTTTGTTACGCAAGAGATACGGAAAGTCCTACGATTGTAGGTGCTCAGGCTGCGAATGAACTTTTAAACATTGTAGGCATTAAGGCTTCCTTTGTATTGACGGAATACCAAAAGAAGATTTTTGTTTCTTCCCGTTCTATCGACGAGATAGATGTTCAATTAATTATGACACGATTAGGTGGAGGCGGTCATTTGAATGTGGCCGGGGCTCAGATTGAAAATAGTACAGTCAATGAGGTAAAGCGAAGAATAGAAGATATTATCGATATATTGATCGATGAAGGAGATATTAAACTATGAAAGTAATATTACTAGCAGATGTAAAACCCCATGGGAAAAAAGGGGAAATTGTAGAAGTTTCTGACGGTTACGCCAGAAACGTTCTTTTTAAGAAAAAACAGGGTGTGGAAGCAACACCGGAAAATATTAATAATCTAAAACTTCAGAATAAGCACGCAGACAAAGTTGCTGCAGAGAATTTAGCGGCAGCAGAACAAATGGCGGAAGAAATGAAGGAGTGGTTAGTAGAAACCTCAATCAAGTCTGGAGAAGGTGGAAGAACCTTTGGTTCCGTATCTTCAAAGGAAATAGCAAGTGCTGTAAAGGCTCAGTATGGTAAAGACATTGATAAGAAAAAAATTCAAATCGATGGGGCCATTAACAGTCTTGGAGTTCACGAAGTAAAAGTGAAACTTCATCAGAAGGTTACAGCAACTCTACGTGTACACGTAAGCGAAAAATAATTTAAAGGGGAAAATTCATGGCCGAAGAACAGGTTACAAGAATTATGCCAAACAGTATCGAAGCGGAGAAATCCGTTATTGGTGCAATGATTATGGATAAAGAAGCCATCGATATTGCTCAAAATATACTTACAGCAGATGATTTTTTTAATGCACCATATGGATTATACTTCGACGCCCTCATTGAATTAAACGAAGAGGGATCGGGCATTGATATTGTTATTTTACAGGATAAATTAAAACAGAAAAACACACCACCGCAGTTTGTGGAAGCCGGATTTATAGCCGGTCTTTTAGATTCTACTGCGGTATCAGTAAACATTAAGAATCACGCAAAAATTGTACGCGAGAAATCTCAATTGCGTCAGATTATTAAGGCTAGTCAGTTAATAGAAAAGGACTGCTTTGCTCAGGATCAAGATGCATCAGTAATTATTGATGTTTCTCAGCAGAGTTTTAAAGAACTTGCGGAAATGCAGGATGGAACTACAACAAGATCTATTGGAGAGATTGTTCAGAATGCATTGACCAATATTGAAAAAGCATCCAGACAAACAGGTGCCATTACAGGAATTCCGACAGGATTTATCGATCTGGATTACAAAACTGCAGGTATGCAGCCGTCTGATTTGATTCTTTTGGCCGCTCGACCTTCCATGGGAAAAACAGCTTTGGCACTAAACATTGCACAATATGCGGCGTTTCATGAGAATAAAGCTGTTGCGATTTTCTCTTTGGAAATGTCTTCGGAGCAGCTTGTAAATCGTATGTTTTCACTGGAATCAAAAGTAGATGCACAGAAACTTCGAACTGGAAATTTACAGGATTCTGAATGGGAACAGTTGGTGGAAGGTGCTTCGACTATCGCACAGTCAAAGCTGATTATCGACGATACACAGCCGATGAATATTACAGAGATGCGTGCGAAATGTAGAAAATATCAGCAAAGCAGCACTGGTCTTGATATGATTATTATCGATTACCTTCAGTTGATGAACGGAACCGGCAAGGATGTATCCCGTCAGCAGGAAATTTCCGATATTTCAAGAGCACTTAAGGGATTGGCAAGAGAGTTAAAAGTCCCTGTTATTGCTTTGTCTCAGTTGAACCGTGGTGTAGAACAAAGAGATGATAAACGTCCAATGCTTTCGGATCTTCGTGATTCTGGAGCCATCGAGCAGGATGCGGATGTTGTAATGTTTATTTATCGTGATGATTACTATAACAAGGATACTGAGAAAAAAGGTATTTCCGAAGTTATTATAGCAAAGCAAAGAAATGGCCCGGTTGGTACAGTAGAGCTGGTTTGGTTACCGGAATACACGAAATTTGCCAATAAGATTAAAGACAAAAAAGAATTTAAAGAGAATTAAGGGCATAAAAAAAGACGTTCGACACAATCGAACGTCTTTCCTGTTTTAATAAATAATTAACCCTGAGAAATAGCTCCAGTAGGGCAAACACCAGCGCAAGTTCCGCATTCTACACAAGCAGTAGCGTCGATTTCATACTGGCTGTCTCCCTGAGAGATAGCTCCAACTGGACATTCAGGTTCGCAAGTTCCACAACTTACACATGAATCACTAATTACATATGCCATAGTTTCAATCCTCCTTTTTCACAATATACTTTTCATACATACAACCTCTACAAAGGTATATTTTGATTGTATGATATAAATTTTCAGAAAACAAGTATTAAAATAGGTACAAAGAAGATAAATAGTACTAAAATTAGTACATAGTAATTGGACAACTTTATGAAATAGTCCATTGTAATTCCGTGCAACAGTTGTTATAATCGATAGCGTACAATTAATTATAAGCAGTTAACGGAAAGGAGAAATTATGTCAGACGCAAGAGTTTCAAAGCAGACATTGATCGGCGAATTATTACAGATTGATCAGGATATTGCACCAATTCTTTTTGGAATCGGAATGCATTGTCTTGGATGCCCAGCTTCTCAGCAGGAATCCCTTGAAGAAGCAGCAATGGTTCACGGAATTAATCCCGAAGACCTTGTAGAAGAGATTAATAATTTCTTGGCAAGTAAATAAATAACAAATAAAAAAGTCGAATGTCTCAGACATTCGACTTTTATTTTGCAATTATAACTGGGATAGAGCAGAAATCGCATTATCCTTGAGAATCAAGGTATAGAACTCCCGAATGTGAGCTTCTGATCCTGTGATATCCTTTAAAGCAGAACCATACTCACTTAAAATATTGGACAAGCGGTTAAACTCCTTAGGAGAAGTATTTCCATTTTCTACAATCAAATCATATTCACCTTCAGGTGTTTTCAATAGGGAGTTAGAACCTTTATAGCTCTCGTCTACAACCTTTGATAATCGAATCACATCCTCTAGTGAACGGAACCGATAAATCTTTTTAATTTGTTTTTCTGTATGTTCGTCGTCCTTACTATCGTAGATTTTAACAATGTCGTTGGCGGTATTTTCATAAGTTACCTTTGGCATTGCTGCCTTTGGAGGCGGAGCAAGTTCAAAATCTTCTTCATCAAAGTCACTATCTTCATCGTAATAATCATCATCTAAACTTGTAACTGCGTCACCTTCAGAAAAACGAGAAAATCTCGGATCTAATTCTTCTGGGTAAGGGACTTTCGTCACTATTAAAACTATTGATTCCGAAGAAACTGGAATCGCTTCTATCATAAGAGGTATATCCTCTGCCTCAAATCCAAATTTGTAGGAAGCCCAATGCATCATTTCTTTAAAAAGGGATTTCGCTTTCGGAGTTCCGTACGCTAATTCGGAAAGTTTGATCTGACGTTGTTCTAAATCTTCACGAGTAAGGGTGCAACGAATCTGATTTTCGTTAATCTTTTCTATCTTCATAATTCACCACACCTTTCCATAAAAAACCTATGGATATCTTCTACTTATATTATAAAGAAAGGCAAAAGGGATGTAAAGAAACATAAATATTAAAATTTTATTAACAAATTCTAAACAAATAATAAAGTTTCTTAAGGGTTTATTAAATATGGGAAGATCCTATTGTGTTTCGAAAAGATGGATGATATAACGAATGCAACAGGAAAAGTTGTATTCCACTCATTTAATTCTATGTATCGAATCGATACGTTTTTCCAACAATCAAGTAAGGATTTATACCACGACTACTTCCATTTGGGGGAATGAGAAACACAGTACGATAAGCTTTTGTTAATTATGAAGAAATATCCATTGGGAACGGATGAACTGTTGGAATACAAGCTGAGAGAGGAGATGGTTACGGGAGAGAAAGATAAAATGTTACTGTAAACGGAAAAGGTTGTCCGATTGTTCACGGAGCTTTTCTCGAAATAATGGGATAGAAAATTTAGAAATGTAGGAAAGGAACGATGAAAAGGATACATCGTTCCTTTTTTGTTATATTAAATCAAAAATGGTATAATACACCATATGCATTAATTTGGAGGCGTACATGGAAAAAAAATATAAAAACAGAAATCTTGATTTAAAGGATGCTTTACCAAAGGACCCAAAGTGGTGGCTTGCTATTGCTGCTGTCCTGGTACTAATTGTTGTTGGTATTGCAATTTATATATACAAATATGCTCCAACCTCTGAGCACCTGGAATTATCGAAGTATTATAACACAGTGACAGAGGACGAAGCAGTAACTTTCTTAAACGGAGAATTAAAAGAAACAGAGGACGATGCCAGTTATGGACATTGTGTTGTGGTGAACGCATCTCCTTATATTGAACTGTCATTTTTAAAAGAGAATTTAGACGATGGATACGTCTATGACCAAACAGCCGGGATTCTTCGATATACCACAGATACAGATGTGATTTCTGTAAATCTCGGAGATTCTGCATATACATGTGGCCGTGAATCAACAGATATGGGAAAGGCCATTATTGTTGAGCAATATGGCGCTACTTATCTTTCATTAGATTTTGTTATGGTTTTAACCGATGTAAATTATGAATTAACCGAAGGGACACCTAATCGTGTCGTTTTACAGACCGCTGGATATGAAAAGTCTGTCGCAACACTTAAAAAGGACATGGCTTTGCGACAGTTTGGTGGGCCAAAAAGTAAAATATTGAAGGACGGAGAAAAGGGAGAAACAGTTACAATTGTTGAATCCTACGGCAAATGGGTTCGAGTTCTTACATCAGATGGTGTTTTAGGTTGCTTGAAGTCAAAATATCTGATTGATAAAACAGATGAGACTGTAGAGGCGCGATTGGAAGAACGTACCTACAATCACATATCAATGGATGAGACAGTGGTTATGGGATGGCACCAGGTTACTTCTCAGGCTGGAAATACTACATTATCAGAAGCAATTGCTAGCACTACAGGAATGAATGTAATTTCTCCTACCTGGTTTCAGTTAGCTGATAACAGTGGCGGAATTTCTAGTTATGCATCTATGGACTATGTTACGGAATGTCATAATCAGGGAATTCAGGTCTGGGGCTTGGTTTCAAATTTTGAAAAGGATGATGTTAGTTCATCTACAGTATTAAACAATACAGCCAGCCGGGATAACCTCATTAACAATATTGTGGCTCAGGCAGTGGCATATAATCTTGATGGAATCAATATTGACTTTGAGTTACTAGATGAATCCTGTGCAGATGGGTTTATTGAGTTTATAAGAGAGCTTTCCATTAAATGCGAAAACAACGATTTAGTACTTTCTATTGATAATTATGTTCCTTCGGAATATCATAGTTTTTATAATTATAAGGAACAGGGAAAATACGCTGATTACGTGGTTATCATGGCATATGATGAGCATTATGCAGGCAGCGAAGAGGCAGGTTCTAATGCAAGCCTTAGTTTTGTAACGAAGGGTGTTGAGGATATGCTTGAGTATGTCAGCGCCGATCAGGTGATTTTGGGTATGCCATTCTATACGAGAGTCTGGGTGACAGAAGGTGATGCGCTAAAGTGTAGTACACTTTATATGAGCAAAACCTATGAATATCTGGAAAAACATAATGCAACTGTTACCTGGATGGATGAGTACGGTCAGTATTATGCAGAGTTTACAGAAGATGGTAAAACATACCAGGTTTGGGTAGAAGATGCAGAGTCTTTGGCAAAGAAACTTCAAGTTATGCAATCTAGCAATTTAGCTGGCGGAGCATTTTGGAAATTAACATTAGAAACGGATTCAATTTGGGAAGTAATTTCTCAATATAAGTAAGATATGGAAACAGAGATTATTAAGGTAAATCCAACAGGATTTGATGCAAAGGAGTTAGAAGGAGCCGGGGAAATTCTTAGAAATGGAGGGCTTGTAGCCTTTCCTACAGAAACGGTTTATGGTCTTGGGGGAGATGCAAAAAACAAACAGGCCTCGAAAGCCATATACGCAGCAAAGGGCAGACCATCGGACAACCCCTTGATTGTGCATATCGCAGAGTTTTCTCAATTAGAAGAAATTGTTCGGGAAGTACCTGATAGCGCAAGAAAGCTGGCAGATGCATTTTGGCCTGGCCCAATGACACTTATTTTACCTAAAAATGACGTGATTCCAATGGAAACGACAGGTGGGCTTGATACGGTAGCGATACGTTTGCCATCCCACCCGGTGGCAAGAGAACTGATTCTTGAAAGTGGTTGTTTGATTGCAGCGCCTTCTGCAAATACCAGCGGACGGCCAAGCCCAACAAAGGCTCGCCATGTTGCAGAGGATTTATCAGGTAAAATAGATTGTATTATTGATGGTGGAGATGTTGAAATCGGATTAGAATCTACCATTATTGACTTAACAGAAGACATCCCGGTGATTTTACGACCTGGATATATTTCATTAGAAGATGTAGAGAAGGTCGTAGGAGCAGCAAAGATGGATCCTGGCATATTATCTGAAGATGCGAAGGTTCGACCAAAGGCTCCGGGAATGCGTTATCGACACTATGCCCCAAAGGGAAATTTAGTTGTTGTAGAGGGGTCAAAGGAAGCAGTGATTAAGCAGATAAATTCCCTGGGAGAAAAAGGAGTTAGCGCTGGTAAGAAGGTTGCGATTATGGCTTCAAGTGAAACAGCTTCCTGTTATAAATATGGCGAGGTTTTTGCTATAGGATCTTTTGAAGATGAAGACGAGATTGCTAGAAACTTATACGGAATGCTGAGAGATTTCGACACAAAGGGTATGGAATTGATTTACTCAGAGGCATTCGAAACACCTCATATGGGGAGAGCGATTATGAACCGTTTGCTAAAGGCGGCGGGTCATCAGGTGATTACAGTTTCTTAGTTTTTGAAAACAAAAAAGAAAAAATGTGGAAAAATTACCTTTAGGTACTAGCCCTTTGGAGGAAAATGTGAGAAAATATAAACGCATAATTTTTGTGGCTGGAAACGGGATTACGAGAGCGCCCATGGCTGCAGAAATTTTCAAAACACTATGTAATGAGGATATGGAAATACTATCCAGAGGTATTATTGTAGCTTTTCCGGAACCTTTAAATCAAAAGACGGAAGCTGTTATGATATCAAATGGAATTACCGTGGGGGATTTTGAGTCCAAACAAATTACAAATGATGAAATCACAGAGGACACCATTTTGTTTGTTATGGAAGAATCAAAAAGAGTGAAGTTGATTGAGGAACTTCCGAATGCCACGGAAGAAAACACTTTTGTGCTGACATCGTTTGTCGGAGAGGAACTTGAAATCATGGACCCTTACGGCGGCTCTTTACAAACGTATGGCATATGCTTCGAGATGCTAAAAGCTACGCTTACAAAGGTAGCAGAGAAATTGGAGTATTCACCGGATGACGAGACCTGATAGGGGGAACGATATGAGTGAAAAGAGAACAGATTACATTAGTTGGGACGAGTATTTTATGGGCATAGCCTTTTTATCAGGCATGCGTTCAAAAGATCCTCATACGCAGGTTGGTGCTTGTATAGTAAGTACTGACAACAAAATTTTATCCATGGGTTACAATGGATTCCCCAGAGGTTGTTCGGATGATGAGTTTCCTTGGAATCGGGATGGCGACCCATTGGAAAATAAATATTTCTACACCACCCATAGCGAATTAAACGCGATTTTAAATTATAGAGGTGGTTCTTTGGAGGGTGCAAAACTCTATGTATCCTTATTCCCATGCAATGAGTGTGCCAAGGCGATTATTCAGTCGGGTATCAAAGAAATCATATATGACTGTGATAAATATGAACATACACCTAGTGTAATTGCATCTAAAAGAATGCTGACAGCATCAGGGGTTTCGTTCCGAAAATATGAACATACAGGAAGGGAAATATCCTTTAGCGTATGATGGATAATAAGCAGAAAAACCAGGTGATGGAAACACTGGCGTTAGTAATGCAAGTCAGTATATCTATGATCTTACCGATTGTAGCTTGTACATTATTTGGTGTTTGGCTTGGTAACAAGCTAGAAGTAAATTGGATTGCAATTGTTGGATTCTTTATAGGGGCAGCAGCCGGAGTGGAATCTGTATACAAAATTGTAAAGAAGTACTTAAATAATAATGATAAAAGAATTTAAACGATTAAATGAAGCTCTGCCGGGGCTTTTATTTGGAATCCTCATCTATGGAGGATTAGTAGAAATCATAGGAATATGGTTTGTTACAGATAAGATTCGGTATACATCCGGTCTTATAATCGGAATTGCTTGTGCTCTTGGTATGGCCATACATTTGGCAGTAATACTAGATGAGACAGTTCGGACGCAAAATGCAGCTCCGAGAATGATTAAAGCAAAATCCGTCCTAAGGTATCTGGCAGTAGTTATAGTATTTTTTGTAATGATGTGGTTGAATATTGGAAATCTTTATTCAGCTTTCATCGGTGTCTTAGGCTTGAAGGTTAGTGCTTATGCACAGCCTTTATTGCATAAAATTTTTCATCTTCAGAAAAAAGAAGAAAATTCAATGAAAGATGAGGAGGTGAAATTGTGAACAATGCGATTTTGATGGCATCAGCAGACGACATCGACTTTATGATCCACGGTCTTTTCTCTTATGAGATATTTGGACAGACTGTTTGGATTACCACATCTCATGTATGTATTGCAATTGTAATGCTGGTAATTATTCTATTGGCCGTTATTGCAAATCGAAAGATGGCAAAGGCACAGGAAGTTCCAGATACAGTGCAAAACATTATTGAAATTGTTGTGGAATTTTTAGACGGTATCGTAAAGAATGCCATGGGAAAGAGCGCTCCAAAATTCCAGAATTATATTGGAACAATATTTATATTTATATTGCTTTCCAACATATCGGGTATTTTTGGTCTACGCCCGCCAACAGCAGATTACGGAACGACATTTGCTTTAGGTGTAATGACATTTTGTATTATCCATTACAACCAGTTTAAGCATAATAGTCTGAAGTCCATCTGGGTGGACATGTGTTCTCCACTACCACCATGGTTCCCGCTTTGGCTACCAATCAATCTTATTAGTGAGATTGCGGTACCAATTTCCTTATCCTTGCGTCTATTCGCAAACGTACTTTCCGGTACGGTTATGATGGCGTTGGTATACGGATTGTTGTCAAAGATAGCCTTGGTATGGCCATCAGTATTACATGTGTACTTTGACTTGTTCTCAGGAGCAATTCAGACTTATGTATTCTGTATGTTGACAATGACTTACATCTCACAGCAGATGAATGACGAAGAGGAGGCAACAGCCTAATCGAAAATTTACTTTAGGAGGTAAAACAGAATGAATATTACAGGTGAAGATTTAATTTTAGCATGCTCAGCAATCGGTGCAGGTTTAGCAGTTATCGCAGGTATTGGACCTGGTATTGGACAGGGTATCGCAGCTGGTCACGGTGCTTCAGCAGTAGGACGTAACCCTGGAGCTCAGGGACAGATCATGTCAACAATGTTACTTGGACAGGCCGTAGCAGAGACAACTGGTCTTTACGGTTTGCTCGTAGCTATGCTCTTACTTTTCGTAAAACCATTGGTAGGCTAAGAACAAAGGAGTCGTAAAGTAGATGGAAAGATTATTTAATCTCGATTTTCAGCTGCTCCATGATTCTACATTATTAGCGGTATCAGTTCTTTTCTTAGG
>JAILMB010000291.1 GCA_024692825.1 Lachnospiraceae bacterium
TGCATCAAACTCACTGTCATTTAAAGGAGTAAAGTCTTTCATAAAAGAAAGGTTATCCTTCATCTGATTCATGTCGCTCATTCCTGATAAAATCACAGCCATCTGAGGAAAACTGGCTGCAAATCTGATTGCATAGGACGCATTACTTCCACCCTTTAATTCCCGTAAGATTTCATCTGCTTTTTCAGGAAGATTCACAAGACTTCCGCCCTTCACCGGTTCCATCACAAGGACTGGTTTTTTATGTTTTTCACACACTTCATAAACCTTGCGACTTTCAACTGTCTCATCCTCATAATCCAAGTAGTTAAACTGAATCTGAACCACTTCTACTTCTGGATGATCCGTCAGAATCATATCCAAAACTTCCGCCTTATCATGGAAGGAAATACCAAGGTGGCGAATCTTTCCTTCCTTTTTTAATTCTGATGCAATTTCATAAGCATGACATCTTTGATACTGTTTATAATTCTCTTTATTTTGAGCATGCATTAAGTAAAAATCAAAATACTCCACTCCGCACCATTCCAGCTGGTTTTCAAAAAAAGGTCGAATGTCTTCTTCTGTTTTAAAAAATGTCTCTGTTAATTTATTCGTTAAAAGAAACTTACTTCTGTCATAGCGCTTTGAAACACATTCGCGAATTGCAATTTCAGATTTTCCATTGATATATCCATGGGCTGTATCAAAATAATTAAATCCAGCCTCCGTAAACGCATCTGCCATTTTAGTAAATTCTTCGTAGTCCACCTCTTCGCCATTCATAGGTAAACGCATGCAACCAAAAGCAAAATTTCCCATTACTTCAGGGAAGAATTTGTTTTTCTCCATAATTACTCCTGCCTTTCTTTTCATACCTTATACATGGTCTCATTTTATCATGATTCTTCTTTCAAAAAAATGTCTTCCTTCGACCATTTCTCTAAAAAAGAAAGACTTTATCCGAAGAGTATCCTCCGAAAAAAGCCTTTCACTCCCAATGGGTTTATTCTATTTTAAATTCTCTAAAAATTCATAGATTACTTCTTCCTGGAAACGTCCCTCATAAGTCTCATTTAAAAAATGTTCTAAAACTTCATTTGGAACTCTTCTCCAGGATGTTTCTTCATGATTCACATTGATTGGATAATACAACACTCCATTATTTGCTGCCGCCTTCATATCTCCAACTGCATCACCACACATTAAAACATGAGATGAATCATATCCCTTATTTCGAATTTCTCGAATACAAAACTCTTTGCTTCCCATGTCCTGAGTACAAAGAATATCCACATAATCTAGTAGTCCAAAACGCTCCCACTCTGCTTTAACAGCTTCCGGATTCGCACTGGAAACCACGGCGATATCACAGCTCTTATGAATCAATTCCAAAGACTCTTTCACCCCTGGGAAAGGTTTGATTTCCTCCTTTGGAAGTTTTTCAATTTCTTCATTGACCCTCTTGCTCCAATGGAGTGCCTTTGCAAAAATTTCATCTTCGTTTTTCTTTTCTTCTAGGGCCGGATTTGATAATTCTTTTGCTTCCTTTGTCCATTGAAGAAATAACCCTAATCCAGGAACTTCTGTATACGTTTCCTGTACTTCCTCCAATGCTTTTGCCAAGCCCAAAAATCGGTTAATCCCTCTTGTCATGGTATAGAGATTTACTTTATTCCAGCTTTCTAGAATTTCATCCTGCCACTGTTGCAAATTCCACTCTTCTACCATGCATGGGCCAAAGCAGCGAATGTGTTTGATATTCATCGTATCCATAGCGCAGCCATCGGAGTCTACACAGACTACAAAATCTTTTTTCTTTTCAAATTTATCAAAACCTGACATCATTTTCTCCTATAATCTTGTTTCCCATCTGTCACACCATACCAACTCGTTGGATTTCCCTTTAAACTCGGAAGCACCAGTAAGTTTTTCTACCAAAGCATGTAAGTACTCCGGTGTATCAGAATATGCATTTACAAAGGTCTTCATCATAGGTACATCGAATAAATGGTTTGTGTAATTTAAAGAAACTGCTACTGTAGGCACTTCGCTTACAAACCAGGGATTTTCATAAGAATGAGATGCGGAATAGGTAAGGCGAACATTATTTTCCTTTGCGTAGCCCTTCATATTAATTACAAACAATACCACATCTGTATGTTTCTTAAATTCCTCCCGAGATTCATGGGACATTACTTTAAACTTGTTAAACTTACTTTGTTCTTCCATTTCAAATTCGTAGTAGTCCTTTGGTGCTGTAACCTCAAATCCCACAGCTTCTAATTCCTGAATCAGTCTTTTTTTTGCCTTGTCCGCTCCATCCACTAAAGAAACTGGAGCACTTTCTAAAAAGTATAGCCGAAGTTTCTTTTTCTCCTTTGGAGAAATAGGTAGAAGGCCCTGGGTATCCTTCACTAAAGTAATACTCTGATCCGCAGCTTCTTTTGCTAATTCGTGATGTTCGCTGCAACCTACCATTTTTAATTCTTCTTTGGCAACAAAATCTAATTTATGTAAGTTCAGCATCGCCTTCATTCCAAGAATACGAATTACTGCATCATGAAGACGCTCTTTGGATAGTAAACCTTCTTTTAATCCGTCTTTTACATATTGAATATCTTCTGCCGGGTCATTAAAGAACAAAATCATATCACAACCAGCTTCAATCACTCCCGGCATGGTTTTTCTACGTTCTTCCGAAGAGGTAAGTCCTACCATATGAGTGGCATCTGTAATGATTAGTCCGTTAAATCCCAATTGATTACGTAATAAATCCTGTAGCAATTCTTTGGAAAGGGTTGCCGGTTTTATCTCGGCATCCTTTAAAGACGGATTATACTTTTTTTGATATGCTGGCTGACAAATATGGCCAACCATAATACTTGGCAATCCTGCCTCAATTAATTTTTTATATACATATCCAAAACTTTCATCCCATTCTTCCACAGATAAATCATTACATCCCATGACAAGATGCTGATCCCGTTCCTCAGAACCGTCTCCCGGGAAATGTTTAGCTGCGCAGGCCACACCTTGCTTTGTCATTTCTTCCATGTAAGCTAATGAGCGCTCAGCTACTAATTTTGGATCATTTCCAAAAGCTCTCGTATTTACAATGGTATTTCTCCAGTTAGAAACTACATCACACACGGGTGCAAAGGTCCAATTACACCCGATGGCTTTTGCCTCTTCTGCTCCTACAATCGCCATATTACGTGCCACTTTGTCTGTTTTAGCTGCGCCACAGGCTGCACCCGATGCTACAAAGGTTCCCTCACCTACAGCTCCATTTCCACCTGCTTCACAATTGGCTGCAATTAAAAGCGGCACTTTCGAATGAGTCTGGAAATATTTGTTTTGTTCATAAACCTCCTCCAAGGTTCCACCCTGCCAACGAGCACCACCAATGTGATACTCATTCACAAGCTTATCCAGTGTTGCCTCATCTCTTTGAAGGGTTAAATTTACAAAAAGCTGTCCGATTTGTTCTTCTTCTGACAAGGATGCATAGGTTTCTTTTACCCACTTCAACTGTTCCTCATTTAAACAAAATGGTTTTTCCTTTAGATTTACCATGTACTACCTCACTTCTTTACATATTTTCTTTTTTGATTCTTGCAATATCCTCAGCAATAGAATCCATTTTTTCTTTGTTTAGTGGATAAAAATGCATTGCAATGATGTTGAAAATAAATCCGATTAATACCACACCAAACATACAAAAGATACCAACTGCTGCAAGGCCTGATGAATATGGTGTCTCTGCTGTAGGAAGTTCTGTTGAAGAAGAAACTGCTGCACAAAGAACACCAACAATCAAAGGTGCCAATGATGAAATTAATTTATCAATAAAGCTAAATACTGTTCCTATTAAGCCCGGTACATATTTTCCACTACGATAAACTTCATAATCTGTACAATCTGCTGTCATTGGATATACCAAACCACTGGCAATATTTTTTGCTCCGGTAAAAATAACCATTAAGACAATAAATAAAACTGTAAACAAATTGAATCCGCCAAAGTTTCCGTCTCCTGGAAGACTTAATGATGTAGGATCTCCTACAATAAAGAGTAGAATAATTAAGCCTAAGATAATGATTGAAACCCAGGATGCTAATTTAAA
>JAILMB010000306.1 GCA_024692825.1 Lachnospiraceae bacterium
ACCCCCAAGTCAAGAGCACGCTTCATTTCCGCATTTGCCTTTTCCTGGTCAATGACTCCTCCGTTTTTTGTGAAGCGCATACATCCATAACCTAGTACAGATAGTTTTGTTTTATTTTTTTGATTCTCACGATATTGCATACAATCCTCCCGATTCCTATTCTTTTTCTATTTCATACATACAACCACATTTTGTCTAAATATCTGTTGTCTATTTTACCTTAGGACTTAGGCAAAATCTACATATTCTCCCAAGTTCTGATTGTAGATTTTCACTATTTTCTGCCTTATCCTTGCAATAATTATTAGAAGATAGTACCATAAATTATATATATTTATAGGGGAAAGAATAGTGATTAAACGAAAAAATATGCCTACGCGTTTACTAAAACCAGGTATGGTCATTGACCAGACCATTGTAGATCGTGTAGGTCGAAACTTAGTAATTAAAGGTTCTGTATTAGATGAGTATATTATTGATTCCATGCTGAAGCTTGGAATTATGAACGCCTATATTCAAGATGGTGAGATCCCGGATCCTGACGAATCTCTCATTACATCTCCGGAAGCTGCACGACAAATCGAGCGATTAACCAAAGCAGATCGTAAAAAAGTTCAACTATCTGAAAGTGTAAAAGCCCGGGTTTCCGAAGGAATCCAGTTCATCTACAATTCCGGTTCCGATTCCAAAGCCATGTCATCTGCCGCTTCAAACATTACAGAAGATTTGATGGATGCCATTTTTAAAAACAACGCAGTGGCTTTAGATATTAGTGCCTTAAAGACCAGTGACGAATATACCTTTAAACATTCTGTTGATGTGGCTACCATTGCCATGATTACCGCAAAATCTGCAGGCTTATCAAAAACAGAAGTCTATAATATTGGAGTATCCGGTCTGTTGCACGACGTTGGAAAGACGAAGGTTCCAGATGAGATTCTAAACAAGCCGGGTCCACTGAATGACGAAGAGTTTACCATTATGAAAAATCATTCTCTCTATGGGTATCGAATGATTGAACACAATGACGAACTTACCCAGGCCGTCAAATTGGCAGTGCTTCAGCATCATGAAAAAATTGATGGCAGTGGCTATCCTTTAGGTGTAAAGTCCGATCAGATTACAAAGTTTGCAAAGATTTTATCTGTATCAGATATCTATGATGCTCTGGTTACAGACCGCCCATACAAACAGGCCTTTACACAGCGAACTGCCATTGAGATGATTATGTCTATGACCGGTGAATTGGACATTACTATCATGCAAAAGTTTTTGGAAAGCATGATTTTATATCCTGTTGGAACCATAGTAGAACTCTCCAATGGAGAAAAGGCGAAGGTTGTTTCAAACAATCCAAAATACATCTTACGTCCAACCGTCGTAGGATTGCAAAGTGGAAATGTATACGACCTTGGAAATGATTTTAGCTGCGCAAGCATTATTATCTTATAAAAAAAGCTCTTCCATTTTGATATGTACCAAAACCCTGTACACACATCAAATTGGAAGAGCTTTTCCTTTCTTTAACAACTATAATTAACCTTGTAATGCCTGAATAATATTTGGAAGTTCTGCATCTACTTTGTCATTGTCTAACTGACAGGTACCTGCGTTGGCATGACCACCTCCGCCATACTTCAAACATAAGTCACCGATATTTACCTTGGAATTCTTATTTACAATGGATTTGCCAATCATAACAGCAGTATTTTGCTTTTTGAATCCCCAGGCAACATGAACTGACATCTCAACTTCCGGATGCATGGCATAAATCATGAAACGATTTCCTGTATAAATCGTCTCCTCATTACGTAAATCGATAATAACGACTTTTCCATCCACCTTTGCTATACGCTCTAATTGGGCCTTGAACAATTCCTGCTGTTCAAAATATAAATCTACACGTTCTTTTACATCTGGAAGCTGTAATACATCCTCAATTGGATGTTCTACACAGTAATCAATGAGTTCCATCATAAGATCATAATTGGAAATACGGAACTCATGAAATCTTCCAAGTCCTGTACGGGCATCCATAATATAGTTCATCAATACCCATCCCTTAGGATTTAGAATCTCATCTACAGTAAAATCAGCGCTGTCACCTTTGTCTACAGCAGTCATAATCTCTGTGGAAATGCGTTTGAAAGTCTTTTCACCGCCATAGTAGTTATATACTACTCTTGCTGCTGACTTTGCTTCTCCTTCAATAATGAATTTATCCTTGGCTGCTTCTGCATCTACACGGCTGAGTTCTGATTCATGATGATCAAAAGCCAACTTTACTCTTGGATCGAACGGAAGGTTTGTTGTAATATCGTCTCCCGTCAATTCCACTTTTCCATCCTGTACATCTTTTGGATGAACGAATTTAATCTCATCAATTAAATCCATTTCCTTTAAAAGCATGGCACATACTAAGCCATCAAAATCACTTCTAGTTACAAGTCTTCTGCTCATAGACTTTCCCCCCTGCTTTCTTTCTTAATACTAAAATTATATACCAATCACAATTTTGATACAAGAATAAGGCCCCATTCCCGTTCTACTTTTCTTCTGCCGCGACGGAATACTTTACATCTGCGATTCTCATGGTAGAAGGTCTGTGGGAAACAAGCACTACAGTCTTGTTAGCCGATGCCTCCTTCAATGATTTTAGGATTACTGCCTCATTTAAACTATCCAGATTACTCGTCGGTTCATCCAAAAGTAAAAATGGCGCATCATGAAGAAAGGCTCTTGCCAATCCGATTCGCTGTTTTTCTCCTCCTGAGAGGGTATCACCTAATTCTCCTACCTGTGTATCATATCCATCCGGAAGGGTCATAATAAAATCATGAATCGATGCTTTTTTACAAGCCTCTATGATTTCTTCCCTGGTGGCATCTAATTTTGCCACTCGAATATTCTCTTCAATGGTATTTTGGAACAAATAGGTGTCTTGCGTCATATATGCTTCCATTTTTCGCAAATTGGAGGTATTGATCTCATCTATATTTCTTCCTGAAATTAAAATCTCACCTTTTGTAGTTTTCCAAAAACGCATCAACAATTTCAATAGCGTAGATTTTCCGCTTCCACTCTTTCCCAAAATTCCAACAATTTGATTTTCTGGAAATTCCATGGAAAACTGTTTCAGTATATCTTCTTTTCCATAAGAAAATGTAACCTGTTTTGCTTCTGCTTTGCAAAAGTCCATTTCTTCTTTTCCTGTAATATCCTCGGTTTCTGGTTCTTCTTCCAGGATATCTAGAATTCTTCTTCCAGAAGCAATGGTTCCCTGTAATGTAGAACCTAGAGCCGCTAAGGCTGACACCGGTCCAAAAGATGACATAAACGCAATAACCGATAAAAGCATACCATCAAATCCAATTGCTCCTCCATCATATAAACCTAAGGACACCACTACAATCACTATATCGAAAATCAAAATAAAGGTATTGGATAAAGAAAGATTATATCCTGTCACAACATTCAATTTCTTTTGGGCCT
>JAILMB010000309.1 GCA_024692825.1 Lachnospiraceae bacterium
GAAATACTAGAAGACGGAACAATACGACTTCGCGTAAAGGGACATTATCACGAAAATGCCGACGAGGGCACAGATTTTCGTGCAGTCATCGATGATTATATTTCCATCGGTGTTGTAAATAATTTGAAACATAGTTAAAAAGAGATAAAACAGCTATCTAGAAAGGGAAGTAATTATGGGAGAAAAGAGACTTCGTAGGTCTACAAGAGACAAAGTATTAGCAGGAGTGTGTGGAGGATTTGGTCACTATTTTGATATTGATCCTGTTTTGATTCGAGTAGCATGGGTGATTTTTTGCCTGGCTGGAGGTAGCGGACTTTTAGCCTATATTATCTGTGCGATTATCATTCCGGAAGAGGATGATATGTTTTCAAGTTTTTAGGCTAGGTATAACAGGTGATGGCGGAAGCTATCCCTTCTTTTTCAGTTGAGATTTCCACCATTTGCCAGTCTTAGTTAAATCAGAAACAGTAAATCCGCTTGTTTTAGAAACAGAGGATTTTATAATAGCGGAGGCCTCGTTTTTGTTGGAGAGATTCCAAATACAGTAGCTAATCTTGTTCTTTCGGATGAGGGACATCCATTGAGCGGCAGAATCTATGTCAATAGATCCGTTTCCAGACGCATCACAAATAGAAAATTCAGATACAAACACCGGTAGGCCATTATTTAGAGCTAAAGTGAGGACTTTGCGCAAATCGTCTCCATGGGTGGCTGCGTAAAAGTGTAGAGCATACATAATATTTTTGTATGTTAAGGGAGCTGCCACTGCTTTATCAAGTTCTTGGCTCCAGTTTGGTGTACCAACGATAATAACAGATTTTGAAGCTTTTTTTCGGATGATAGGAATGATGTTGTTGGCATAAGAAGTGATGTCATTCCATGTAGTTCCATTGCAAGGTTCATTGCAGATTTCATAAATGACATTCGGTGTATTTTTAAACTTTTTAGAAGCCCAGGTAAAAAATTCTCTGGCTTCTTTTTCATGGATTAAGGGATTTCCATCGGTATTCATAATATGCCAGTCAATAATGACATACATTTTGTATTTCTTGGCAAGTTTCACGCCTGTTTCAATTCGCTTTTTCAGAGCTTTTTTATTAGCTTCATCACCAGTGCAGTATCCATTATATTCAGAAGAATACATGGCAAGGCGAACCACATTGGCGCCCCATTTATGCAGCTGTTTAAAGCATTTATCGTTAATATATTCTGGGTACCAGGAAATACCATGGGTACTGATGCCCTTTAATTGTACCGTTTTATTTTTGGCATTTTTTAGGTATTTTCCATCTACGTGAAGGCGACTTATGGAAGCAGCCTCAGATATTGGTGCAACGGAGTGAAATTCCTGACAGGAAAATAAAATAGTTGCTATAAGACAGAAACAAAGAAATTGTTTTATTGATTTCATAATAAACCCCTCTCCCTAAATGCATTATAGTCATTATAGCATGAAATGGAGAGGGTAAAACCTTTTGATGAGTCAGAGGTTATATTAGAGCGTACAAATGATACATGGAATTATAATTCCAATAATGCAGCCAAAAACAATTTGAGGCAGAGTGTGTCCAATGTATTCTTTCAATGGATGCCCTTCTGGATATGGAATCTGCTCTTTTTCCATGTACTTGTTTAAAATTTTTGCGTGTTTTTCTGCTTCTAGGCGAACACCCATTGCATCATGAATGACTACTATCGCAAAAATTAAGGCTAGGGCAAAGGTAGGGGAATCAAAACCACTTACGAATCCACAAGAGGTAGCAATTGATACTACAGTGGCGGAATGAGCACTTGGCATACCGCCAGATCCAATCATGCGCTTTAAATCCAAGGTATGATGTTTGATAGCAAATAAAACGGTTTTTATAATTTGAGCAATTAACCAAGAGACACCTGCTGAAATAAGTACTTTGTTTTCTAATAAATCAAATACAATTTCCATCTGGTACACCTCCGATAAACTCTGATAATAGTATAACATTTGAGTAAATAGGAGGTAAACAGACAGGAAAAGAATTATAATTGATTAAACTTTTCCACTTCCGAATTTAACTCCTGAACAGTTTGGCTGTTGTGATTAGATTCTGTTTGAATTTCAGATACGGATAAGTGTAAATGATTCATATCCTCTGTAGATTTGACTAAAGCAGATACACTATTCTCTGAAGCGATACTAATTTCTGTAATTCCGTCAGAGAGAGCTTCTGTTTGTTCCTGCATGTGTTTGGCATGTTGGGAAAATCTTGTAAGCAGGTTGTAAATCTCTTGAATTCCGTTTTTATTTTCAATTGCATTTTCAACAAATTTATCGTAGTCCCCTAAAATAGAAGAAGTAATATATTCTAAAAGTTCATTGGCATTTGCAACTAGTTCATGAACGGCATCTAATACGATGACATTGGTGTCTTGAATATCGGTAGCGATATTTTTTGTATCTTCTGCTAAACTTTGAATTTCTGTAGCTACTACAGCAAAACCTCGACCGCTGTCTCCAGCTCTTGCAGCCTCAATAGAAGCATTTAGAGCCAGTAGATTTGTTTGAGAAGAGATGCTTAAAATATTATTTGTAAGTTCTCGTATTTGTTCTACCGAATTACTCTTCTCGATAGACTCCTCCATGCGGGTAGAAATGTCTTCGATAATGCTTTGAGTCTGCGTTTTATTGGTCTCTGAGAATTCCTTTACGTCTTCTGCATTAGATAATAACTCTTTTACCTGAAGAGAGTTGCGATCAGAATCAGAGTAGATGGACTTTGCAGAATCTAGAATATCTGATGTTGATGCATCGATGTTTTGCAGTGTGGCAGAGATTTCCTCCATGTTTGCAGATACTTCACTTAATCCGTCAAAAATGGAAGAAGAGGTTGATTCACAGGACGTAATGTTTTCATCCATTTTTAATGTAGCACTTTGAATATTTCCTGATCCTAATTTAATGGATAAAATTACGGACTGTAATTCTTCGATAAATGTATTGATACCAATAGCTATACGTCCTACCTCGTCCTCGTAGAGATAATCTAATCGACTGGTTAAATCGCCCTTTTTGGATTTTAGATCTGAAATAATGGAAGTAAGCCTTTTTTCCATGGATTCTAAAGGTCGGATTACAGTGCGAAGGGTTATGTAAATAATAATAATCATGGCGATGATAAAAATAACGCCCATGCCGATGGTAATAGAAGTAGCTCGTTTGACTCTGGTTTTAATCAATCCATCCTCGTGAGATACCAAGGAAGAAAGGGTATCCTCAAAAGCTTCTTCATTGGAAGACAAGGTGTCTGTTGTGGAGCGAAGAGCCTTATAGGATGATTTTAGCGTGGAAAGATCGCTTTTTTTCATTGCTGCAATCATGTTTTTAGACTGCTTTCCGTAGGCTTGAATTGACTGGTAATAGGGAGCGTAAGCTTCCTTTAAAGCGTCGTTCATCTCCGCTTTTGAAAACTTTTCTACATAGTCATTAATAGTTTCTGCATTTGCCAACACAGAATCTGTAGCAGTAATGCAGGACTCGGTGGTTTTTGAATCAAAAGACTTGTCTGCTAATGATTGAAGAGCAGATGTTTCCACAGTAGCCATATTTTCTTTTAAAAGGGCTTGCTCAGATGATAGGTGTAGAGCGTAATCTGCAAGTAGGGTGGTTGACAGGTCCACCTGATCGTTTGTGATTCCGCTTAAGATGGCGTTGGCAGCATAGATTATCTGCAACACAACAAGAACGGATAGAATCCGCAGTTTAATAGATTTTTTCATTTCATATTTCCTCCAAGTATAATTAGTAACACTATAGCAGAGTAGTCTACCTTATGTTTGAATATGGAATAATTGGTAGGATATTAGGCATAAATTGTCGAGGAAATTCATGAAATGTAAAAAATTAATAATCCGACTCTCCACATGGAAAGTCGGATTTTTAATTTTTATAATGCTTTTTTTATAGCGTCTAATAATTCGTCGTATTCTTCAAAAGCCGGGTACTGAGGATAGTCAGCTTTAATGGCATCTGTAGTGCGGAATAAGAATCCTGCTTTTGATGCTTCAATCATACCAAGGTCGTTAAAACTGTCACCGGAAGCGATGGTTTCAAAGCCACAGGACTGAAGGGCTTTTACCGTTGTGTATTTTGATTTCTCACATCTCATAGTAAAGCCTGTAATGGTTCCGTCTTCCGCAACTTCTAAGGTGTTACAAAAGATGGTTGGCATACCAAGCTTTTTCATAAGAGGAGCAGCGAATTGCTCAAATGTATCGGATAAGATAATGGCTTGTGTAGTATCTCGTAATTCATCCAAGAATTCT
>JAILMB010000310.1 GCA_024692825.1 Lachnospiraceae bacterium
TTTGTAAATAAATATGATGTATTTATATTTATCAATTAGGTTCTTACAATCCGATTACCATATAAAATACGTTGGAGGTAATCGATGAAAAACAAACATCTTACTTTAGAGGAAAGAATCATTATTGAAGAATATTTAGAAAAAGGTATATCTATTCATAGGATTTCATTAAAGTTGGGGAGGCCTGATTCTTCTATTGTCAGAGAAATTAAGAGAAACAGGTTTAGGGTATCATTAAAAGAAAAAGTTCCATGTGTATTTCGCAATACTGAAAATTGTACTGTACGACATTTATGTGGGGATCAGGAATGTAACAAGGACTGCTCTTTCTGTTCTGAATGTGGTCCTAATTGCAATGATTATATTCCTAAAGAGTGTCCAAAGCTCAAAAAATCGCCATTTGTTTGTAATGGGTGTAATGATTGTTTGACTCATAAACAACATTGCCTTAAATACAGATATAGTGCAAGAAAAGCTGATGTTCTATATCACGATAACCTTACTTCATCAAGAGTTGGCATTTCTTTAACACCTGAAGAAATGGAGGATCTGGATAATCTCGTATCTCCTCTCCTTCTTCAAGGTCAATCTGTCCAAGCCATCTTCTTTAATCATAAAGATGAAATTCCCTGTTCTGAAAGCACTTTATATAACTATATTGATCAATGCTATCTCACTGCAAGAAACATTGATATGCCAAGAAAAGTGCGTTATAAAACAAGATATAAGCATCAGGACAGAAATGGAAAACGTGATCAAAGCTTTACAGAAAATAGGAAATATTCGGATTTCCTTCAATATATTAGTGACAATCCAGATTTAAATATCTGGGAAATGGATACTGTCATTGGTTCTCAGGGCGGCAAAAGCCTTCTTACTCTTCTTTATAGAAAATCCACCTTCATGATTGCGATACTACTTGATACACATACACAGGAATCTGTAATAAATGCCTTAAATGAAATATGTGCAACAATTGGAATAAAAAAGTTCCAAAAACTATTTCAGGTTCTTTTATGTGATAGGGGAATTGAATTTGGTAATCCATACGCTTTGGAATGTGATGAAAATGGTGAAATAAAGACAAAAGTTTATTATTGTGATCCATACTCTTCCTGGCAGAAGCCAATGGTGGAACGTAATCATGAATTTATAAGGATGGTTTTACCTAAAGGGAAAAGTTTTGACAACCTTTCCCAAAAGGATATTCATCTGATGATGAACCACATCAACAATTATCCTCGTGAGAGTTTAAACGAAAGAACGCCCTATGAACTTTCAAAGCTTCTCCTTGGGAATGATTTTTTACAGGCTTTAGGATACTACAAAATCCACCCAGATGATGTAATTTTAAAGCCTATGTTGTTGCAGAAACCAAAGTTTACAGAGTAAGTATAACATACTATTTTAATTGGATTGTAAGACTTAATGCAAAAATTAGCCAAATTCGAGATTTTTAGCATTTAGTCTTGGAAAACATCTGCTAAAGGTCTTTTTGTCATACCATTTTTTAAAATAAATGGTGGCCAAAAGCGCATAAAACCAATAAAAAAAGGCTATTGTCTTTTGCAATAACCTTTGTGAATAATAGTATTTATTGGCGTTTTGCATTAAGTAAAAAAATTAACGAAATTGACGAAATTGACGAAATTGACGAAATTGAACATACATAACGTATATAACATAAACAGCAAAAGCAAAAGTACCGCAAAAGCGCAAAAGTACGTAAAATTTTTTCCTTTATAGCTGATATTATGAACTCGTTTAAACTGGTTCCAAATTTTTCTGCGGCTTCCTGGATCTGTGCCCTGGCTATGTCTCCATCTTTACTAATTCTAAGTGATATTTGGTCATAACTATTATGACTATATTTTTGAGTTGCTTTATTTTGAGCTTCTGAATACTTAGACATTTTCACTTCTTATTCTATTGAATGAGTGTCATTTTTATATTACTTAAATGTAGCATATCATTGTACGGTAGTTCTTTCCTAGTTTTTTTTCATATAAAAAACGGACTGAATAATGAAATAATTTCTATTATCCAATCCGTTAACTAATTTTAAAAACATTAATTTTTTATTCTGTAAACATAAATAAATAAATCAAAATTAGTCTCATTTCAGCTTTCTCATTTTCCCGTTGTACTGGTATCTCACTTGAATTTTGCTTTTCTTGATACCGCCCTTTGAAAGCGCTGACCTGATATTTTTTGAATTTTTCTTAATGTCATTCTTTGAAGCAAGATCATTCATAATATATTCAACTTTGATATTACCACTCTTTACTTTCTTAAATGTATTCTTTTTGACCGTCCATTTTATAGGGTTATAAAAATCACTATGGCCATTCACGACATTAAATTCACTTATTGGTGCATTTTCAAAAGCTTTTCCTGTAAATTCAACTTCAGAACATTCGGAAAGACTTATTCCAACCTTTTTTAATTTTTTACAGTTTTTAAAAGCTCCATCAGGGATCACTAATTTGTCAATATAAACCCCGCCACTTGGTAT
>JAILMB010000023.1 GCA_024692825.1 Lachnospiraceae bacterium
GGATCAAGGGCGACTGACGGTTCGTCCATTAAGATTACATCTGGAGTCATGGATAAAATAGTTGCAATGCTTGCCAGCTTTTTTTCTCCCCCTGACAGTTTATAAATAGGTTTTTCCCTCAAATGTTCAATGTGTACCCGACGAAGGGCTTCTTCCACCCGGCGCTTTACCTCATCTTCCGGCAACCCATAATTTCTCGGTGCAAAAGCCACATCTTCCTCCACCGTTGTCATAAACAATTGACTGTCTGAATCCTGAAAAACATACCCTATTTTTTCCCTCACTTTTCCTAGGGTATCTTTTTCAAGCGGAATCTCCTCCACACGAATGGTCCCTTCAAAATTTAAATCCAATCCCACTAACAGTTTCAGCAAAGTTGATTTTCCCGCTCCATTTGCTCCTACTAGTCCAATGGAATCATTTTCTCCTGCAAAAAAAGAAATATCTTTTAGTACAGGTGATGTTCTATCATAGGAAAATTTTAAATTTTGCACTTCTATATGAATGTGACTCATACAAAGATTCCTCCAATTAAATCAAATACCGGATATATCCGAAACGCCAGCAATACCACAACCCAAATCAATAAATATAAAAAACCTCCCCTTGTGCCTTTTTTCCTCGTTCCTGTTTTAAACTCTCCCTGAAATCCTCTTACACACATGCTTTCATATACGACTTCCGCCCGATCCATACTTCGCAGTAACAGCTGTCCAACCAAAGGTCCCCAAGCCTTGATATTGATTCCCTTTTGTCCCGGAGCACGTAGCGCATAGGCCTGAGTCACCCGTTTTGCCTCGGACAATAACAGTGTGATGTAGCGATAAATCAAAAGTAGCTGCGTCACAATAATTTTGGGAACATGAAGCAGCCGCAGTCCGTAACAAATCTCCTCAATAGATGTTGTTGCAATTAACAAATAACTGGCAATCACGCTAAAACATCCCTTGATCATAAGTGTAATCATAGAGACTACACCACCTGTAATCGCCATACCTCCCACTTCATAGACTACAGTATGATCAAAAAAGGGATTTAACACACCCACAATACAAACCAGAGGCAAGACAATGCGCAATCGATACAAGGCTTCTCCCGCTGGAATTTCTCCTATAACAAAAACAAAAATAGGATAGATACACATACCAAGAAGTCCTTCCAAATCATACTTATGGAAGGACAAGGTAATTGTAATATATAAAATAGTTATAAACAGCTTAATAAGTGGATGAAGTCCATTCATCCACTTATCTTCTTTTGCCATACTGTCTATTCTTTGAATTTCATAGATTGCCTGATTAATCTTACTCATTGTCTGCGCTCTTTTTTCCCTACGCTTCTTTTGTTTTTCCCTTCTGGAAAAATTTAAATAAATATGCCAAACCAACACAAAGGGCAATTACAATGATTCCACCGACAATTCCTGACAGAGAAGTACCGGCAGCTGAATCGCTACCCTTAATTGCATAATCCGGTAAAAAGGATGTTTTTTCCTGAATCAAAGCAAAGAGATCATAAACACCGCCATTTTTTTCTAATTCTGCTGTGCCTGCAACTTTTTCCATAGACCATTCCAATCCATCCGGGAAAGCAGATGCAAAAAGCGATAACACTCCACCAATTGCTGCTGCTAAAACTGCCAATATGCCGATGGTTTTTTTTAAGCTGAAGCGGCCTTCCTTTGCAGAAGTCTCAACTCCCCAAAGCATTTCCGGTCTAGCCTCGTGAATAAACACTAATACTGCAGAAGTAATTAATCCTTCTACTGCTCCGATTGCTAAATGAATTGGCTGCATAGTTGCTAAAAATACTCCAAATGGTAGTTCAGATACTCCTGAAACAAGTGTCTCTAAACATACGGAAAATGCTCCCATTTGCAACGTCAATATACATCCGATCATTGAAGCTGCTATAATTTTACCCTTAGAAGCGCCCTTTTTCATCATAGGTTTCCAAATAAGAAGAGCCCCTACGAAACATCCATAAAATGCCATATTCCACACATTGCATCCTAAGGCTAATAATCCTCCGTCTGCAAAAAATAAACACTGAACCAATAAAACCCCAATCATTGTAAGAAATCCGGCAAAAGGTCCTAAAATTGCAGATAACATCATTCCTCCACATAAATGTCCTGATGAACCTGTACCGGGGATTGTGAAGTTAATCATCTGAGTCGCAAATACAAAGGCTCCCATAACTCCCATGACCGGTATTTTTTTCGGGTCATTCTCCATTCTTACTTCTCTTACGGATACCCCAGCCGCAAGAGTACTTGCTGCATACATAGTTCCTGCTACTGCTGGGACTATAAGCGCATCTGCCATATGCATAGTTTTTTCCTCACTTTCATACTCTTCTCTTGATGTTTGTACACGTGTAACATAAAAATAATATGAAAATCAGACACATCAAACAAGCCACCTGGGGGGTTATTTTTAGTATGTTCTACAAATATTTTTTAATGTGGTTTAGTTTTGTCATTGTATTTCCCTCTTTTCCATGCTACAATTACATCACTTTAAATCCGTTCCCATGGATATGTCAGTTGGGAGGAACTATGACATATCAAGAATTTAAAGAACAAATCTATTCATCCGTTGCAGCTCGCTGCAATCAAAGTGCACAGGTGCACATTTCCACTTTTAAAAAGAATAATGGTATTACCTTAGATGGTCTTGTAATCACAGATGAACAAAATCCCATCACACCCACGTTATACCTAAATGACTACTATCCTATGGTGACAAAAGGATTATCCATAGATGAAATCACGGAGCGTATCCTGTCTGTCTATTACCAGGCCAAAAACACTCCTACTTTTGATCCGGATATTTTATCTGATTTTTCAGCAATAAAGGATAAGATAATCTTCAAACTGGTAAACAAAAAATCCAATCTGGATATTCTGCGTGATGTCCCCTATATGGATTATCTAGATCTGGCCATCATTTTTGCCATTGTGCTCCCCATTGGAGAAGAACTTGGCACCATCCTCATTCACAACAATTTTCTCGAAGACTGGAGTCTTTCCAAAGAAGATTTATTTGAATATGCGAAGATAAATACCTATCAGCTTTTCCGTCCGGAGATGACTCCTATCGAGTCCCTCTTATCCGATATGATTAGTTTCGAAGACCAGGAATTGTTTGGCGATTTAAAACCAGCCTACCCCATGTTTGTTCTTTCCAATCAAAAGCGGATCAACGGAGCAGGGGTTATTTGCTATCCGGATTTATTAAAGAACTTCTCTGAGACTCTAAACTGCGATTTTTATATTCTTCCTTCTAGTATTCATGAAGTCATTGTCATCCCCATGGATCCCTCTATGGACATAGATGAACTTACCGAAATGGTTCAGCAGGTAAACCATACCCAGGTTGC
>JAILMB010000046.1 GCA_024692825.1 Lachnospiraceae bacterium
GTCAGTCTGCCCTCGCAAAGAGGACAACATCTTTTATTTCCACGAATAGTAATATTACATTTTGGACACGTCTGCATGTTTCTCCTCCTTATCGTAATCGTTAGAAGCAATCTCTACTTCCAGGCCTCGCTTCGTTAAGCCACGAAAGAAATTTAAAAATACCTTGTGTTCTTCAAAGGCTGACACTGCCCCAAATACCATACGATCTCCAAAAGTCGAGACGCAAATTTGAACATTGGGCGTAGCCATAAAAGCTGAGAACTGTTTGATGTAAGGACACAACTCTTTTGGCATATTTATTTTTCCAAGGTTTGACATGGTTGCAGTTGTCCCTTTTTGCGCATATTTTGTAATCAGTTGGATTAAGGGATTTTTAATAAATAAAGGGATTACCTTTAGTGCGATATTCCTAGTTAATCCGCTGTAACCATTCATGGTATTTTGAATTTTATCCTTTGTAAGCTGCTCCTCAAAGGAGGATTTTACAACTGCTAAAATGCTTTCTATAGTTCCATCATAATCTTTTGGCCAGAAGGTGACATTGATTACACCAAAGAAATTTCTCGTTGTTTCTGATGGGAAATACTGACGTAAATTTACCGGTACAGATATCACGATTGGACGTCTTTGTTCCTGAATACTCATCACATTTAGTATGGCCTCAATATATAGCGCTACTGTAAGTATTCCTGCAGTGGTATTATACTTATGAGACAAATCAATAAATGCCTTTGCCGAAACCACCCCTTCTACCAATCTAGAATGAAGGTTTTCATCTCTTAACTGCTCAATCTGATATGCTTTTGTTCCAAGCATCCCCTTCAACTGTTCCCGGTTTTTTTCCCTTGTATAGAACTGGCGAAAAGCATCTTCATTTTTTTGCATGGTGGAAGATGAATCCAGCTCATCTGTTTCTACCGTTACCCCATGTTTTAAAAACAGATAATTTGTTACAATGGCTTTTAAAAATGAAAACGCGCCTGTTCCATCTGCTAGTACATGGAACATCTCTAAGTTAATTCTATTTTTATAATAAACCACTCGATACATCAGTTTTCTTCGACCTGAATTATAAAGCGGTGCACAAGCCGGTTTATTTTCTTCTTTTACTTTTGCCTTTCCTCGAAAACTATCAAGATAAAACCAAAAGAATCCTCTTCGTAGTATTACATTAAAATGAGGAAATTCTTCTACCGTTAAATCCAGTGCATCCTGTAGAATTTCCCCATCTACTTCTTCTTTTAATTCGCATACAATACGAAATACTCTGGTATCGGAACCATGTACGCTAGAAGGTACAATTGTTGCCGCATTATCCAGTCGATACCATCTGATATCCTGCATTTTCATACTCTCCTTTCCTCACCCGTGTATTATAACACAAGCAGGATCAATACTTATTGTGTACTTTCTCAATAAAACAAAGCATATCCTTTATCTCTATCTTTGTTTTGTCGTCTAATATCGCTACACCACTCATACGTCCAAATACCTGATGTTGATCAGACACTATGACTTTGAAATTCATATTTGCAGCCCGATCTAAAAGAGGTCGAAACTTCATTTCAAATCGACCACCAGATTCTGAAATATTCCAGGGCTCCATATAATGTGGACTTTTCATATCATATAAGTCCACATCATTTGGAATTTCAATTTTAACATCATCTAGTTTATGAGCTACGCCATCATAAAAAATAATATTTTCTGTAGCAGCTTTGGTATTTCCAAATCCATATCCAATATTAAAGCCGAAATCATGACCGTCTATTTTTCCATTTCCACTTCCCCAATACCAGGTATTGTCGTAAGTCCATACTCCTCTGCCCCAATCAAGCGTACCATAGTCATTTACTCCGTCAAATTTATAAGTCTTACCATCAAATAACACTCTTCCTTTTGCAGTCATTGTATTAATTTTTTGATTGTAATAAAATGCGTGCTTTTTGTCCCAGGGAGTAGCAATAACCATAGTATCCATAGGTGGCTGTTCTAAATAAATACTTGCAATAAGATCCATATCTTTGTAGAAATTTTTAAAAAGACATTTAATCTCTCTGGAATGGTCATCTTTGTAAAACACCATTTTTAATCGATTATCATCATATTTTGTATTACCAGAATTAGATGATTCCGGTAGTTCTAATTTTCCCATAGGAAATAAATTTAAAACAGTTTCTGTATGCTCCCAGGGCTCATCATCATTTAATAAAAGAAACGATACGGACTGAAGTCCAACATATCCATCATCCGATATGGTAAAAGCAACTGCGAAGCTATCCTCCACTCCTTTCCCATCGTGAATCACCATATAATAATCCCATTCTTTGAGGCGAAACTTAGGAGCTTTGATTTGATCTTTTTTATAATTCCAAATTTGCTTTCTAGCCCATCCAGGTTCATTTATTTCCCCGAACTCATTTAATAATGGTTGCTTTGTAATAACCTCATGATTTCTCATAGTTCTCCCCCTTATGTTCCATTATCATCTAGTTCTATTATAACTTTTTAAGGCAAAATAAAAAGCATCATTCATACGAATGATGCTAATTAAACAATGCCGCAGACCGGAATCGAACCGGTACGATGTCGCCACCACGGGATTTTAAGTCCCGCGCGTCTGCCAGTTCCGCCACTGCGGCATCTTGAAAGATTTCTCTTTCAAAAATGGGACCTACAGGGCTCGAACCTGTGACCCCCTGCTTGTAAGGCAGATGCTCTCCCAGCTGAGCTAAGATCCCATGACGAAAATAATATGTAATTTTAAACGACCCGAGCGGGGCTCGAACCCGCGACCTCCGCCGTGACAGGGCGGCGCTCTAACCAGCTGAGCCACCGGGCCATGTTATAGTGGACCCTCGGGGACTCGAACCCAGGACCGACCGGTTATGAGCCGGTTGCTCTAACCAACTGAGCTAAGGGTCCAAATCAGATTGGAACGCACTATTGAAATGACCCCGACGGGAATCGAACCCGTGTTACCGCCGTGAAAGGGCGATGTCTTAACCGCTTGACCACGGGGCCAAAATAAATATTAAATTCTTTCAAAAGAAAAACTCCCCGAGTAGGGCTCGAACCTACAACAACTCGGTTAACAGCCGAGTGCTCTACCATTGAGCTATCGAGGAATATTATTATTCCTAGTTATTCTCCCTCCTGCAGAACTAGGAACGCGCCGCAGTGCTCTACCATTGAGCTATCGAGGAATATTAAGATAATTATCAATCCAAACCCAAAAAGGTATTAAATGTACCTTCAAAACTTCATATTGACTTGAGTTCCGAGAACTCGCTTGAATTACTCTCTTGAAAAAAGCCTTCGATCGATTAGTGACAGTCAGCTTAACACATTACTGTGCTTACACCTCTGACCTATCAACCTTGTAGTC
>JAILMB010000079.1 GCA_024692825.1 Lachnospiraceae bacterium
TTTCTTAACAGGTGCGTTAATCTCGGACTGAGGCATCTTAATCATAAGTTTCCAATTCACTTCTGGAATGGTTGAATAGTAAAGATTGTATGTCTCATCACCCTCAGTATAGGTAGTAAGTCCACTTTCATTTGCAAGTACCTTTGCACCGGCCTTTGCAAGGGATGCATTGTCATCTTCTGTAATATTAGTTGCTGAAGAAACCTTTTCTTCATCCTCTGTGTAAATATAAGTACCGCTTGAAGTAACAAGCATTGCTGTACCATTGTCGCCAACCTGAATACTTGAAACAATTCCTACCATGGTATCCAAACTAATATCACAGGTAACACATCCTAAATATTTTCCAGTACCATCAAAAAATGGTGCAGAACAACTTGCCATAACAGTTCCTGATGACTCATCATAATAAGGATCGGTAATGGTTGCTGTTCCAGCCTCCATAGCCGCTGCATTTGTGTAATACTCCTGATTGAAATAATCATATTCAGCGTTACTGTACTCGTAAGTCTCTACAATGGAATCACCGTCTTTGTACCAATACGGTCCCATATACTCAGCCTCTGGGCTATATGCGAATGGCTCGAACCAGATACCAGATCCATTGATAATCTCACTGTTTGATATGGCTATGGAGAAACTCGTCTTGAACTGATCCATAGATGTGGTCTGATAGTACTGAGATACTTCTCTGGCTAAGTTAATACACTGTAAACGAACTTCCGTCAAATCCGCATCAATCTGATTACTGTTAGATTGAAGTTCTGCCGTCATGGTATCTTGAATTTGATCTGTAATCGTATTTTTACTGTTTACAGCACTGACTACCGTTAGTAAAACTGTAGCGACAATCACTGTTGGCAGTAATTTCACAAGCATTTGCTCGCGAATTCCCATAGCTCCTTTTGTTTTCTTTGTTGAAGCTTTGGCTTTTTTCGTCTTTTCTTTTTTGCTCATATTATGCCCTCCCTCTCACAATTCCTCTTGAAATTGTATTTTGATGCAAACGGAGTGAACCATAATTCCCCTCGTATATTAAATTATAATCAAAAACTTATACTTTTACATAAGTTTTTTCATTTTTCCTCAAAAAAATATATTTTTGTGCATATTGTTTACTATTTGTAGTTTTTTTTAGGAATAAGGACGAAAAAAAGACACTTCAAAAAGTGTCTTTTACATAAACTTCATCGGGGTGACGTGATTCGAACACGCGGCCTCGTCGTCCCGAACGACGCGCTCTACCAAACTGAGCCACACCCCGCAATATAAATCGTCGGGTCATTAAACCCGACGATAATCTTAATATATTTACATGGAAAAATCAATCATTGATAATTAAACCCACACCACCGTAAATACCAGCATCGTTACCTAATGTAGCAAGCATAATCTTTGTATTTGCACATGCGTGGAATACACCAACATCAAAGCCTTCCCGAATCTCATCGATAATAATCTGGCCAGCCTTTGAAACTCCACCACCAATTAATACAGCCTCAGGATTTACAACGTTACATACTGTTGCAATCATCTTGCCAAGTGCATAACAAACGGTGTGGATTACTTCTTTTGCTAATTCATCTCCTGCTTTTGCCTGATCGAAGACATCCTTTGCAGTAAAGTCTTCCATTTCTCTCAAAGGAGAATTTTTCTTACTTCTATCTAAATGGCGATGCGCCATCATTACAATACCTGTTGCTGAGGCATACTGTTCAATACATCCATGACTACCACAGTTACACTGCAAAATCTCATCTTCATTTACTACAATATGACCAATTTCACCGGCAGCTCCATTGAATCCTGTGAGAATCTTGTTGTTTAGAATGATTCCACCACCGATTCCGGTTCCAAGAGTTACCATAACAACACTATGGCATCCTTTTCCGGCACCCATCCATGCTTCACCTAACGCTGCTATATTTGCATCATTTGCTGCGCGAACCTTAAGTCCGGATAATTCTTCCATCTGGGCAACGATAGGAATCACTCCCCAACCAAGATTTACACATTTATTTACTACGCCATCTTCTGTAACTGCACCAGGTACACCGATACCGATACCTTCTACGTCTTCCTTGCTTAAACCTTTTTCAATCATCTTATTGTGTACTGCAGCAACGATATCTCTAGGGATACTTTCGCCGTTATTTGCAGTATTTGTAGGAATTTCCCACTTCTCTAGCAAAGTTCCATTTGTTTCAAAGAGTCCCATTTTACATGTGGTTCCACCCACATCAACTCCAAATCCATATTTTTTCATGACATATTTCCTTTACTATAAACACTAAATCTAAGCCATTTTACCACTAAGTTTTCCATAAAACAATCCATTTGAAGGGCATTTCGTGCTGTTTCGTTAACAATTTATGCCATTATTGGATTTCTTCTGCTTCATCAACTAATTCTTCAGATTCCTGTCCCTGTTCTTCCTGCTTTTTCTCTTCCACAATTTGCGCTTGTTCTGCTAGAGTATCCTCTCCTATATTTTCTGTATCAATTGCCGCCACATCTAAAAAGTCCTTGTATTCCAATCCCTGGTGAATCTTTGTCATAAACACCTTCCAAATATTTCCCGGATAAGACGCACCTGTAAGGCCAGAGAGTTCCTGGGGTGTATCATAACCAACCCAAACACTTGTGGTGTAATACGGTGTATATCCAACAAACCAACCATCCTTATTGTCGTTGGTAGTTCCCGTCTTTCCTGCACATGCCATATTAGAAAGTTGTAAGCCCTTTGCCGTTCCATCTATCATGACACTTTCCAAAATATCCGTCATTGCTCTAGCTGCATTGGTTTTATAGACTTCAAGTTCTGTCTGATCCGCCTGATAAATAATATTTCCTTCCGCATCCGTTATCTTTACAATACAACTTGGATTTCTGTAATTTCCATCGTTTTCCAGCGTGGCATAGGCTTTTGCCATTTCAAGAGGAGATACACCATTTGTCAAACCACCTAAAGCAGAAGCCAAGCGAACATCCTGGGCATCAATCTTGGCAAAATTCATG
>JAILMB010000088.1 GCA_024692825.1 Lachnospiraceae bacterium
TTTGAACTTGCGATTGTGTTAGGCTGCGATAGTAGGTATTATGTTGATATGTAGTGTATGAATGCATCATACGAGAACTTGATTATAAAAGAGGTATCTTAGATGTCACACGAGGGGGAATATTATGAAATATGTGAAAGAAACACAAACAGGGGTATTGTATTATCCATTTCTGATTAGAAAGAGAAATATTTTTTATAGTGAAATAGAGCAGAATAAAGTTATATTAACAAATGGTGCAAAACGAAAGCATCCCTATATTTTTATGTGCTTTGTGAAAAATAAAATATTTACCTTTAACGGAAATGGAATGCGGTTTTATGCTTTGGATAATTACTATCCAAAGCAGTACATCCTTAATAAAGATGTGTTTGTGGCTGGAAGGAATCGTGAGTTTCTTCAGCGACTAATGCTTTGCGCATTGGAAAACGAAGAACTGGCAAAAAAAGATGAAGCGGTAGCAAACGAAATTTCTCTTCTTATCCTCTATTCCAAAATAAAAAGATATACAACCATGTTGTATGGAAACAGAACGCCTGAAAGTATGGAAGCATCCCGATGTATGTTTTCAAATGAAGAGGATCAAAATGCGTTGGGTAAAATAGAAGGTGGTCCTGCGGAGATTGAAAAATTTTATGGGTATTTTGATGATAAATTGATGGGATTCTATGGAGGTAGCTATCGATATGCTTCCTTTGATGGATTTAACGGGGATTTGTTGGCATCCGTCCCATATATTGAAGCCGAAAATGCAGCGGATGGGTTAAAAAAATCCTTTAGTGAAGTGTCCTTGGCGGCTTACGGGGATAACTTTTATGGAGAAAAATACTCAGAGATTTGTGAGGATGCGAGGGATAATGGAGTTGATTATGGAACAGGCATTATCGATTCTGCAGGTGGCGTACATACCCTAACAGAGATTTTGGAAAATACTGCTTTGGAAAGTGAAAGAGCGCAGATTGCGCTGGATCCTGCAGCAAAAGATTACGAATGTGAAGTAAAAATCGCTGTAGAGGATTTGTCGTGTCAGGTAGAAGCTCAGTGGTATACAGGTGGAGAAAACGCGACAATCTTTGAAACATATGCAGGTATCCCTCTTTCAGCAGTCAAGAGGGGGGCTTTTGACGTACAAAGGGATCCGGCAGAAGAACCGAAGAAACCCCTGGAGTCTATAATTATTAAAGCAGGAGGCGGTCTTATTGATTTAACAGGCTTGAGCAATCTTAAGACTGTTACCTTTGAAGGACAACGAACCACTTTCCCAATTTTTAAAGATTGTACATCCCTTGAGGAAATTGTGATACCGGATGGTGTAAAAGAAATTCCAAATAATGCATTGGAAGGATGCAGTAGTCTGTCTTCCGTTATTATGGGACGTGATGTAGAAGTGATTGGTAATGGTGCATTTATGGGTTGTACTTCACTTAATTCCGTAACATGGAGTGAGAGTCTGAAGCGAATTGGAGAATTGGCATTTTGTGAATGTAGCTCTTTATCGGAAGCACACTTACCGGATTCTCTGGAAGAATTGGGAACAGGGGGATTTGATGAGTGTACGTCTCTTACACAAGTATCTTTTGGAAAAAATTTCTCCGGAAAAATCGGAGGATTTACCAATTGTTCATCACTGCAAAAAGTTGAGGTAAATAGTGAAGCAAAGTATCAGATTGGGAGAAATGCTTTTAGAGGTTGTGATAATTTGACGGAGCTTCAGCTTTCGGAAGGGCTGACAGGGGTAGAACCCTTTTTGCCTGAAAACTGTAAAATCACAGAACAGGTTTTTCCAATGTCCGTTACTTCTTTTCCTGTGGCTGTAGAGTTTCCGGAAGGATTTATAGTTAAAACAGAAAAAAGAAATGATGCGATTTGGAGAAGTATTGGTTCAGAGGAGAGGGTACAGTACGTGTCCCTTGATGGCACAGCGTTTCTAGATCCGGCTGATGAAGCTGCTATTGCTCACGAGCAGGAAATGGCAGAACTAATAAAACAGCAGGAAGCCTATGCAAAAAAGCAAAAACAAGAGGAAGAAGAAATTGCAAAGCAGGCAGCTATTATGCAGCAAGAGGCAGAAGCGCAAGCCCAGGCGGCTCAGGCTGCACAGGCCAATGCCATGGCGGGGATGATGGAGAATTTTCAAAAAGCGCAGGCGGCGGCAGCTACCATGACCGGAGGTGCACCCATTTCGGGTCTTTCCGGAGGAATTCCGGGACTTCCTGGTGGTATTCCTGGACTTGGTGGAATCCCTGGAGTAGACGGAGGAATTACCGGAATGAGCGAAACCCCCGGTGCGGTTGGAGAAATCCTTGGAATAGATGGAGCTTCAGGATTGGATGAGAACCTTGATAAATCCGAAATATCAGATGAACCCGAAATCACAGATGATTCTGAAACTTTCATTGAATCAGATGCGACAAATCTTTTGGGGATGGAAGAAAATATAGAATCTCGTCCTTTGGTGATGGCAATTGGTGAGAGCGGCAATTCCTACATTCCATTATATGTTCCGGCAAAGATAGTGGACGAAACTGCAAATGATGAGCAAGTTCCTGCCATGCTGATGGGCAATTATATCAGTGTCGCTTATCAAGGCAGTTTAAATAAAAACAATTTGTGTACCAATGCAGAAACGAGAAAAAACATGCCGGAAATAGCGATTTCTCAGGTGAATTCCACGATTTTGACTATGTGTGAGACCAATGATGCCATCTTAAAGGAAAATGAGTTCTTGTATGATATTTATAAAGCTATCGTGTTGGAGAAACTTGAGGCGGCCGGAATAGAAAGAGTGAATGGGGCATTAGCCACAAAAGGCTCTAATATAAAAATAGAAGTGTCTTCAGATGGAACCCGTGTAGTGAAGGATTCGGATGGAGTGGCCCATTCTTTGCAGGAAATCCTGTGGAGTCTTTCTATGAAATAATTTGCCAGGCATTCTATGAAATCATATTGACAGAATCTCTAAAATAGATTAAAAGAATGTGTCAAAATAAATTGTGTAAAATTTATTTATACATTCATCTTAGTTTTGGAGGTTTTTATGTATCAGGCAAATGAAAGTCGTTATGAGACAAATTTTGGACGGATTTAAAAAGAGGAAGCCATTGATGAAAAAACAGTAGCCGGATTGAAGCAGTTAAATGAAATTGCCTCAAAACGAAATCAGTCTTTGGCACAAATGGCTTTGGCCTGGCTTTTGAGTAAGGATTGCATCACTTCGGTTTTAATTGGTGCGTCGAAGAAAGAACAGATTTTGGATAATATTCAGGCACTGGATAATCTTGATTTTTCTTCGGAAGAAATCAAAGCCATTGATGAAATCTGCGTGAAAAAATAATATTGCATAGATTAGAAATTTTATTCCTGAAAATGCCTCGTAATGCTTTCAAAGAAAAGCTTTGCGGCGGCATTTTCTTTTTTCGACCGCAATAACAGTAGATTGGAAAGAAACATTCCCCATCTGTAATGGGAATGGTACGGGTATGATGGTAGAGGCGGTGCTTGAAAGGAAAAGCAATGAGTGCCTGTTGGGTTATGTTCATTCTTATCCATAGATTATCCTTTCCGACAGACAGATAACCTATGGCATAGTATCAGAAACCCTGTGTAAGAGTAAATTCCATATTTAGAGTTTTTTCGATAAAAACTATGGAATTTAAAAATTCACATTACGCATTTTCAGCACTTTCATAATAATGAATAAAACTTTAAATGAAAAAGTAACTGCTAGATCTTATTGACACTCCTGATTTAAAACCTTAAAATGAGGCAAAATACGAGCTTACAGACGTATGTTTTAAAAGAAAAGCTATTATTTTGCGTGAATTCTGTACATGACTAATAAG
>JAILMB010000188.1 GCA_024692825.1 Lachnospiraceae bacterium
AATCCTGATACATCTCTGCAAGGCCTGCCATGCAACCATCACAATTTGCTTCAATATTTCCAAGAGACTCTTTTACAATCTGTTCTCTTTCTTCTTTTGTAGTTTCACTAATTAAATATCCCATGATGTCTCCTAACTTTACTCTAATTCCATTCGATATTTCTTTAAATTCACTTTTCCATCTGTGACTTCCACACCTTCTGCTTCTAGAAGTTTCGCCTGGGCACCTGCTCCACCAAAAGCAAATTCTCCGGCTAACTCCCCCTTTGAATTTACAACGCGAAAGCAGGGAATGTTATCTGGGTCTGGATTTTTATGCAGCGCATTTCCAACAGCCCGTGCCATCTTTCGATCTCCGGCCATTTCAGCTACATCTGCATAAGTGGCTACTTTTCCTTTTGGAATCATTTTTACTGCTTCATAGATTTTTGCACTGGGTGTCTTTGCGATTAGCTCATAGCTTTCTGCTATCATTCGCTTAATATCACTATCAGGGATACTTCCATCTAAAATCACCGTATTCCAATGCTCTTTATTCTGATGATATCCTGGAATCACAGATTCATAAGCATCTCTCCAAAAATCTCTCCACTCTGGATCTACCTTTATATTGATATTAATATATCCATTCATTTCATAGGTCCAAAGAAAGGCTTTTTTGCTCCCCTTAATCCGAATCAACTGCCAGTTTTGATCATGGAAGGGTGTATCCTGATAGGTATCAGGAAAAGTCAATCCAAAAGCTAAAACTTCTTCTCTACTTTGCATAGTTTTTCTCCCTCATAAACTAATTTCATGGTAAAAAACTCTGTATCATCTTCCATAATAAGTGGCAGGAACTCCCTATCCCCCTCCCACATAGGAAGGCTCATTACATTCTCCTTTTCTACCCAGGCCAGGTCCCCTTCATTACAGTCTTTTATCAGTTCTCCCGTAAACGCATCTGCCGTAAACAAAAACATATACTCTGTCTCATAAGTATCTGAGACAAACACAATCAATCCACATAGTTTTACAGACGTAAGATTAAGACCTGTCTCTTCTTTTACTTCACGAAGAACACATTCTTCAGGAGTCTCTCCTTCTTCAATATGTCCACCAACACCAATCCACTTTCCTTCATTTGGATCATCCTTCTTTTTGGTTCGATGAAGCATTAAGTATTTATCATTATTTTTTATATAACAAAGGGTTACGTTTTTCATTCTATGCTCCTTCTACTATTTTATCAGTGATTTTATAATAGCAGACTGTTTTTTCTTTGATAGTGTTTGTTTCCCATTTGAATGAATGGCCAGATCAATGTCTTTTCTCGTTTCGAGCACCAGGTCACTTTTTATCGGGCAGTTTCGTTCTACAAAAAACACATATCCATCTATCCAGGTGCCCAAATTCTTTCTTTTTAAATAGCTGGATAAAATATAAATCTGACGTTTTACCTGTTTCATCGGATTCTTAACTGTCTTTTGATAAAATTCTCCTCCAGAAGAACTCTTCGTCTGAATCCAATCATAAGACTCCTCGTCCCCACTTAAAACGCCATGTAAGTTTTTCACTTCTATAATAAATATACCATTAGTATTTATAATGACATTATCAAGTTCCGTCTGTTTTCCTTCTACTCGAATCGGTACATTTGTAAGTAACACATCCTCATCTCGCAATACTTCTGATATAACACTTGTAGCAATTTTCTCCCCATATCTACCAGCCTTTTTCTGTGGTGTCTCTCTATGAATATGAAAGCTACGCTCAAGAAATGATGAGAGAAAAATTACAACTATTAGAAATGCTACTATAATGGATACTACCATTCCAATGTCGTTCAACTCATATTCTCCTATACTTTCTTGATTATATTTTCATCAAAAATAACCGCATCGCCTTCATTGATGTCCTTTTCATACAACTCGACATCTGCTACTTCTTTTATGATTTCATTTCCATTTATATCTTCTAATACAACTTTATCCATGGGAATATAATCCGCCGGACGTTCCTCGCATCCATAATCCGGCTCTAAAATTCGCTTTACTTTATAACTCAACTTCTAATCCTCGAATGTTTCTAGTATCAATAGATTTTCTCAATCGTTTCTGTAATTCCATATAGATTTTTAAACTCTTCTAAATCCTTTGGAGTCTTTAAGAACATCACTTCTTCAAAGTCACCATTTTCTTTATTTAGAAATCCTGCTACCTGTTCTCCATTGCAAATGCTGGCACGAATCACAGGTTTCTGTTTTGTTTTATCGTATGATTTCAACTTTTTCTTTTTGAAAAACATAAATTTCTCCTGATGTAAACTCTCTAGTCACAATAACTCTCTACTTCCATTCTTGATATCCGTACTGCACTAAGGTTTGTGAGACTCCATAGTTTGATCCTTTCCCATAGCAATAAGTTTGATAACTATTTTGGATTTCTTGTCCTGCTGCAACAACTTCATCTTCGGAATTATATTTAATTGAATCATCTAACTTCACACGATAAACCATATTCTCGTAATCATACTTCATATCAGAATAGTCTATTTTATAAATATTTAAAAAATCTCGAATTGCGACCTCAGTTTCTGGTGCTTCCGCCGCAGTAAAGTCAATATAATCTAAATGATAGTTAAATCTAACCCCTGCAACAGAACTATCTGGAGTAGTAGGTGCATTTGGATTTAGTGTGTTATTACTTTGTGACAAATCCCCAATACCTGTTTTTTTCACAAAATACAT
>JAILMB010000191.1 GCA_024692825.1 Lachnospiraceae bacterium
TTTTGTGATATTATAATTTCGCTCTTGAGATTTTTGTGCAGAAGTCTTAAGAGTTATGAAATTTTTCATATCACTCTCCCCTGAAAGCTGGTTATAGTAACCAGCTTTCTTTTTTTACCATTTTGTTCTTTTTTGTTTCATTTCATCTTCTACTTATGATAGAATAGACTACAACATAAATGTATTGTTTTGGAACATCTAGGGGTTACACAAAATGAAACTTAACACTAAGAAAATGCGCTCACTCATGGTTGACTTCATGTTATATGGATGGGTCCTATGTAGCGTTATTGACTTTATTTTTTTCTTATATTTTTTGTATACAGATAATTTTCTGTATTCATCTACTATCTACTTTGTTGTAAGGGTAATTACACCATTTTTTATTAATGGTATAATCTTTATTGTATGTAATATCATTAACACATCTTACGGGTATACCGAAGATTTTATGAATTGGATTTGTTCAGTGGGTCTTACCTGTATAGGTAGCACCATCGCTATTTTCCATGGATATTTTGTTATCGTTTGGTTAGCCCCCTGCTTTGGTATCTTTTTTTCCGTTGTATTCCAGAATCACAAAATACAAAAAGCCCTGTTGGCGATTTCATGCTGTTCTACTCTCATTGGTGCTGGCTTAGAAATATATGAACAGCCAAACAAAGAATTTTTCATTGAAAGTGGTATTATTTCCATTCTTATGAACTTCTTGATTTACTACGCTTCGAACATTATTTATAACTTTTTTGATAATGCTGAGAATTTGATAGAAGAATCCGACGAAAAGCAAAAAGCCTATGAGGAGAGATTAAAACACGATGTGTTAACCCAGTTATACTCTCGTTACTACATTGACAATTTTTTAGTGAAACAGTTTAAAGATATGAGTTTACATCGTCCCATTTCCCTTGCCATGACAGATATCGATGATTTTAAACATGTAAACGATACCTACGGTCATGAAAACGGAGATGAAGTATTAAAACGTATTTATGATGTGAGTAAAAAAATGGATCCTGAAACAGTTATCATTGCTCGTTTCGGTGGCGAAGAATTTTTATTTATGTTTTTAGACGAAGATGTTACCAAACATCGCGCACAAATGGAACAGTTCCGAAAGCTCTTTGCTGAAGAGTCCTACAGCTTCACAGACGAACATTTCACAATTAGTGCAGGACTCGTTACAAGCTACGGCTCCATTCCCTTCGATGAAGTACTGGCAGTTGCTGACAAAGCACTCTACGCTTCTAAAAGAAATGGAAAAAATCAAACTACAATTGGAAAGATGTGAGCACCTTTTCCTCAGAAATATTTTCACCGATGACAATGATGACATCTTGTCCATCGGTGATTTTTTTAATTGTAGTAGTTTCTTTTGTGGCATTAAACTCATACCACTGGTCTTCTTTAAAAAATCCTTTGATACGAAATACTCTCATATCCGACAAAGTCGCATCCATCAAAGTCTTCGTTCCTTTTTCCACCTGTTCTTTTGTCAGCTTCTTATCCATAATATATACGGTTTGAAACACTTCGGTGGAATCAAAATAAACCTTTTCATAGTCATGAAGTTCATAGCCTGCAGATAGAATCTTTTCAAAATCCATATCCCTATAACTGCCTTCACTTTTTTTCATCACTTCATCATAGGCAAACTGTCTTTTACATTTCACCTGGCGTAAGCTTTGATTTAAGTGCTCTAGTGTCATTTTCTTTCTATCATCGTCATACAAATCGCTTTTACTAAAAATAACCACTCCAGCATTTGCCACCTCAGAGGCTAGAATACCCTCCTCTTCTACAGAGAGATTCTCTTCGAGACCACTATCCACAACAGCAATGACAGAACCAATCTCATACCAGCGGTCGAGCGGTTCTTCTCTTAACACATCGAAGAATTCATCTACATCAAAGATTCCGGAAGGTTCTACAAGGATTCGATCGTAGCCAAGCATTCCCATGGAAATCAGCTTTGTCTTGAATCTTCGTTTATGACAATCCGCATCACAGCCGCCTGCCACCATTTCAAGTTCGCAGTATTCGCCCTCTAGCTCCTTTAAGGCCATCATATCTACATTGACAGCTCCAAAGTCATTTTCAAGTATGCCTATACTTTTCTTTTGAGAAATAAAATAAGACGCATATTCCTTTATAAAAGTAGTTTTACCGGATCCTAGAAATCCGGTAATCAAATCAATCTTCACCATATTAAAAATCCTTTACTAAAAGAACTCTACCTTTGTGCACTGTTATTTTTGCTGTTTGACCCTTCAATACTTCATTACTTACCGCATATTGGTATTCCGGCTTAATGGTTTGATGGTCCATTTTGTATTTTGCTCCGGTAATAGAAATGTCATAGGCTTCACCTGACACATTTAAAAGAGAAAAATAAGAAAAGTGCTCCTCTACTTCACCTTCTGTAGATAGAATTTCAAATTCAGAATAATCGTCAATGATTTTTCCATGTTTCCCTTCTGAATCAAGCATTAAAAGAGCACCGATATTTGCGAAGGTGTGATCAAATCGATTTCCAACGGCTCCTAATAAAAGAAACTCCGAAAATCCTCTTTTGATTCCTTCTTTTACTGCAAACACAGAATCTGTGTCATCTTTTTCAACCGGAAGTACAATGGTCTCCACCGGCAAATTTGGATTCTGGTGAGAATCAAAATCTCCAAGGATTAAAGATGGCTTTGCTTTTAACCCTTCCATATGGTAAAGCCCACTGTCACAGTAAATAATAAAATCCTCTTCTTCTATATAAGAAGCTGCTCGTTTATAGTTTTTAATGTCTGCTCCACAGACAATTACACATTTCATGACTTACTCCTGTTTCTTATAGTCACAAACCTTTGTCACAACAATGGTTTCATCTTTTATTTCAAAGGTAATATCCCACTGACCAAAGGCCAGTTTATACTCCCGGTTTACGCCTCTGTCATAGGCAGGTCTTGGGTCTTGAGAAAGCACCTTCAAAAGTCCCTTTTGTTTCTCCTGTGGAATTTTATCAAGCCACTCTTTTGGGAACTCCACCGGAAGTAAATTCCATGGACGCTCATCCACAAATCCCGCCTTTGCATCTATATGGGCATCGGAAAAAGGTACATAGGGTTTTATATCATAAATCGGCGTCTCATTAAGCAAATCCGCTCCTTCTACAATCAAATCCCCATCTTCAATTCGAAGTAACCTTACGGAAGACAATCCCAAATTATTCGGACGAAAGGGGCTTCTTGTAGCAAACACTCCCATCCGTTCATGGCCCCCTAACCGGGGAGGTTTTACCGTTGCACAAAATGGTCTCTCATGATTCTTTGA
>JAILMB010000205.1 GCA_024692825.1 Lachnospiraceae bacterium
ACTCGTTGTGAATGCTAAGATCGAAGACGATGTCAGAACTGCCACAGTAGACAAAGCAAAGAGCTATATCACTCGCTTTGGCGGAAATGTGACTGACGTTGAGGATTGGGGTAAGCAGAAGCTTGCTTATGAAATCCAGAAGATGGACGAAGCATTCTACTATTTCATTCAGTTTGATGCAGAAGCAGACGCTCCAGCTCAGATCGAAGAGAATGTTCGTATTATGGATAACGTTCTTCGTTTCTTATGTGTTCGTAAAGACGAGGCATAGGGTTTTTATTAAGGAGAATGTAACATATGAATAAGGTAATTTTGATGGGGCGATTGACGAGAGATCCTGAAATGCGTTACGGACAGAGTGGTTCCGGCATTGCTAGTTTCTCTATTGCCGTAGATCGTAGATTTAAACGTGAAGGACAGCCAGATGCAGACTTTTTCAATTGTACTGCTTTTGGTAAATTAGGCGAGTTTGTTGAGAAGTATTTACGTAAGGGAACAAAAGTAGTTCTTGAAGGTGAAATACAGAACAATAATTATACGAATAAAGATGGAAACACTGTATACAACGTTCAAATCATTGCAAATAACATTGAATTTGCAGAGAGCAAAAACGCTGCTGCCCAGAATGGTGGCGGAAATTACGGTGGTTCTTCAGCACCTGCGCCAAGCACAGATGCAGGCAGCGACTTCATGAACATCCCAGATGATGTGGATGATAAATTGCCCTTTAATTTTAATTAGGAGGTAAGACAATGGCTTTCAATAAAGCAGATGGATCAAGAAGAAGACCTATGCGCAGAAGAAAAAAAGTTTGTGTATTCTGCGGTAAGGACAACGTAATTGATTATAAGGATACAAACAAATTAAAGAAGTACATCTCTGAAAGAGGAAAGATTCTTCCTCGTCGTATCACAGGAAACTGTGCAAAGCATCAGAGAGCATTAACAGTAGCTATTAAGCGTGCTCGTCACGTAGCACTTATGCCTTACGTACAGGATTAATTTAGATGTAAGAGGCGCCTTTTGAGTTTTCAAAGGGCGCTTTTTTTATAAGAAAAGCAGAAAATATATGAAATCTGCGAAAGGAAAAGGATAAAGGAATGAGATTTGTAATTCAGCGTGTGACAGAGGCTTCTGTTACTGTTAATCAGGAAGTAATTGGTGAAATTGGAAAAGGATTTTTGGTACTAATTGGAGTATCTGAAGAAGATACGAAAGAAATTGCAGATAAGATGATTAAGAAATTAATCGGAATGCGTATTTTTGAAGATGAAAACGGAAAGACAAATCTGTCTTTGGATCAGGTAGATGGGGAACTTCTTTTAATCTCTCAATTTACACTCTATGCTGATTGTAAAAAGGGAAACCGTCCAAGTTTTACAAAGGCAGGAGCGCCTGAAATGGCAGAAGAGCTTTATGAATATATTATTTTGGAATGTAAAAAAGCCCTTCCTAAAGTAGAAAGGGGCTCTTTTGGTGCTGATATGAAAGTTTCTCTTTTAAATGATGGGCCCTTTACCATAGTGTTAGATTCCGATGATTTGGCCAAGTAAATAAAAGATTATTATTCCAAAACAGATTTTGCTAAAACAAAATACTTATAATCACCTTTTTCATAGGTTGCAAAGGTACCCACTACGGTAATACTATCGCCGTCGTCAGGGTACTTTTCGTCTTCTAATAGATATTCGATTCCTTCGGTACAACAACCAAGTGCATCATAAACGATGCATGAGTGGGTGCCGTCATGGGTCATATTGCTATCCCCGGCCATACGAACTGTTTTTCCCTTGTAATCATCTGGATTTGCCAGCATATTAGAGACTTCTGCGTAAACCATGGTGGATGACATTTTTGTTAAATCATAATCCACATCTGCTACCTGTGCTTTGCCGCATCCACAAAAACTAAAGCAAAGTAGTACAGATAATAAGAATAAATATAATCTCTTCATAGTTAGATATCATACCACCTTATGGAAAATTTTGCAAAAATATTGCCGAAAAGACAGCAGAAGTGTTATTATTATGTGGAAAAATTGCAATTTTGACGATTTGTGAGGGGATTATGGCAAGAGAAAAGCAGAAAATGGAGTTTCGTTACTACGACATACCGAGAGGGGAATATGTACTAGCGAAATTGGGCAAAGGATGGGAGCAGGAATACGGACTTGGATATGGTAGAATGCTTCATTTCCACAATTATTTAGAGATAGGTTATTGTTACCATGGGGATGGAGAATTAATTATTGAAAACCGTTCCTATCACTACGGGGATAATATGTTTACCATTATTCCGGCAAATATACCGCATACAACCATTAGTTCGCCAGGACATATTTGTAAGTGGGAATTTCTATTTATCAATTTGGATGATTTTTTGAAAGAAACAGAGAACGATGGACAGGTTTCTAAAGAAGATATGATACGCATTATTAATAAGCGTGGAACGCTGAAGTCCAAAGAAAATCACCCGATACTTGCAAAGATCATTTTGTCAATTATTCGTGAGTATCGAGAACAGTCTATTTATTACAAGGAATCTGTAAAAGGATATTTATATGCTCTAGCTATTGAAATGCTTCGATTAGATGAAGAAAGAGAAAAGGCAAAGAGATCCAATAAGGTTAATAACTATATCAAAGAGGCCATTCAATATGTAAGTGATCACTATGAAGAAGAAATAAAGATTGTTGATATGGCGAAGCAATCGGGACTTTCTGAAAGTCATTTTCGAAGATTATTTGAAGAAACTATGAGTATGAAACCTGTGGAATATATCAATCTGGTTCGCATTGACAAGGCCTGTAATTTGATTCAGAAGCAGGATTTGTCGATGGAGGATATTTGTTATCGGGTGGGTTATCAAACCCCGTCTACCTTCAATCGTAACTTTAAGAGATTGACGGGAATGACGCCTTATCAGTGGAAAGGGCAAGAGCAGCAACACGATGGAATTCTATCGAATTTTAACATTACCGCTCAACCTGGCTGGGAAGGAAAAGAGTAGAATTTGCAAATTTGCACAATATCAAATATCTTGAATTGGATAAAACTAACAAAGAAAAGATAGAAACGCTGTTGAAAACTAAAAGATTCAACAGCGTTTTTTGGCAAGAAAAGGCCTTTTTTTAGGGTATATTAGAATTTGGTAGTCGTTTTTGCAAAAAAATAGGGCGTTTCTGTGAACAATTTGTGAATGCTCATAGTTATAATAAACACAGACTGAAAGAGAGATGAAGAAAAATTGTGCATGTTGTACAAGGATTCTTCAAGTAAAGTAAGGAGGGTTTTTTTAATGAAGAAGAAATTACTATCTCTTATGTTAGCAGGCGCATTAGCAGTTACAGCTTTTGCAGGATGTGGATCTAGTTCTGGTTCAGGCGATTCATCATCAGATAGCGAAAGCGCAGATGCTACAACAGAATCTGCTGACAGCGAAAACACATTAACCGTATATGCATGGGATGCAAACTTCAATATCCCAGCTCTTAAGGCAGCAGAAGCTGCTTATCAGGAAAAGAATCCTGACTTTGTTTTAAACATTGAAGAGCAGTCACAGTCTTCAGATGTTGAGGATGCTGTTACATTAGCAGGATCTTCAGGAGACTACAGTACATTACCAGACATCGTATTATTCCAGGATCACTACATTCAGAAATATGTAGCTGATTATCCAGATGCTTGGAACACAATGGCAGATGCAGACATTGATTGGTCTGACTTCGGTGCTGAAAAGTTATCTTATTCTACAGTAGATGGTGTTCACTATGGTGTGCCTGTAGATAACGGAACTGTTATTTTTGCATATCGTGTAGATATCCTTGAAGAATGTGGATACACAATCGATGATGTAACAGGAATTACATGGGACAGATTTATCGAAATCGGTAAAGAAGTTTATGATAAGACAGGAAAGTACTTACTTTCTATGGATGGTGACGGAAACGACTTACCTTACATGATGCTTCAGGCAGAAGGTGCTTCACAGTTTAACGAAGACGGAACACCAAACCTTACATCTGATACTGTAAAAGATATCGTTGATGTTATTACAAGAATGAGCAAAGAAAATGTATTATACCTTGCAAATGACTGGTCAGACTACACAGATCAGACAATCATGGGCGACATGGTAGCAGGTGTTATGAATGGTAACTGGATTATTCCTACCATTGAACAGGTTGAAGCTAACTCAGGAAAATGGGAAATCACTACTATGCCTACACTTTCTGGTGAAGAAGGATATGCTTCAAATGGTGGTTCTTCACTTTACATTACATCTAACTGCAAGAATGTTGAATTAGCTCAGGACTTCTTGGCTTACACATTTGGTGGCGGCGAAGGTGCAGTAGCTACTTATGATGCAGCACTTACCGATGGTGGTGTTATCACATGCTGCTTATCAGCTGGTGAATCTGAAGTATATCAGCAGGGTGTTGAGTACTTCAACGGACAGGCAATTTACTCTAAAATCGTTGAAATGGGTGGAAATGTTAAGACTGTAACTCAGTCTGATTATCACTATCCTGCACGTTCATTAGTAGCAGCAGCTATTATCAACATCAACAGTGGTTCTGATCTTGATAGTGAATTAGAAAGTGCTCAGGAACAGTTAGAGTTCGAAATGGGACTTTAATTTTAGCTAATCTTTAACAGCACACTTTAAGAAATACGGGGGAGTCGGTACTTTGCCGATTCCCCTTTTTTTAAAAATTCAGATGGAAGGTTCCCTCTCATCTGAGAAATGGGTTTGAAAACTTAAGGGAAAAAGGGGGAAACTCTTGTGAAAACAATTAAAAGAAAGCAGCAGTTAGCGGGCTGGGGCTTCTTATTGCCAGCTAGTATACTAATTGCCATTATGAGCTTTTATCCGATTTTACAGGCAATATTTATGTCTTTTAAAACCGGATCTTCTGCAAACTTGCAGTGGGCAAATCCTTTAACCTACAACTATTCTCGTATGTTTAAGGATGCATTATTCTTAAGATCGGTAGGAAATACATTCCTTTACCTTATTATTCAGGTTCCGATCATGTTAATCTTAGCCATTTTATTGGCACAGTTATTAAATAATAAAGATTTGAAGTTCAGAGGATTATTCAGAACCATGGTATTCTTACCATGTGCAACCGCTTTGGTTTCTTATTCCTTGATTTTTAAGTCCTTATTTGCAACACAGGGTCTTGTAAATACAATCCTTGTAAACCTGGGAATTTTTGAAACAAACTACAATTTCTTAGGAAATACCAATTCAGCAAGAGCAATTATTATCATTGCTTTGATCTGGAGATGGACAGGATACAACATGGTATTCTACTTGGCCGGATTACAAAATATCGAATATTCTGTATATGAGGCAGCGAAAATCGATGGAGCAAATTCATGGAAAACATTCTGGAGAATTACAGTTCCACTATTAAAGCCAACCATTATTATGACAGTTATCATGTCAATCAATGGTACATTACAGCTCTTTGATGAGTCTGTAAACTTAACCAGTGGTGGACCTGCAAACTCAACCATTACAATGTCTCATTATATTTACAATAACTCCTTTGGACAGGGTGTTGCGAACTTCGGATATGCATCAGCAATGTCATTCTTCGTATTCGTATTAGTAGCAATCCTTTCAAGAATTAGTATGAAAGTAGGTGATAAGCGTGACTAAGAAAAATAAATCAGCTACCCAGCGTAGATTAATCCCTACTTATATCTTTTTGATTATCGTATCATTTATCTCTGTATTTCCGTTGTATTGGATGATTTCTGCTGCAACAAATAATACAGTTGATGTAGCAACAGGTAAGCTAACCTTTGGTACCTATGCAGCACAGAACTTTGCAAACTTACTCTCTCGTACAGATCTTTGGGGAACTCTTTGGAACTCCTTTAAGTATGCAGGTGTTCAGACGATAGTTGCATTATTTGTTTGTTCTTTGGCAGGATTTGGATTCGAACTCTACCATGATAAGGGAAAAGACATTGTCTTCAATATTTTGTTATTGGCAATGATGGTTCCTGCAGTAGCAACCATGATTCCACTTTTTAAGATGATGTCTTCATTTGGATTATTGAATACCGTATGGGCGTTTATTCTTCCTACAATTTCAACTCCATTTTTAATCATGATGTTTCGACAGAATTCCAGAAACTTCCCGGTAGATATTTTGGAAGCTGCCAGAATTGATGGCGTATCAGAGTTTGGAATTTTCTTCCGTATGTATATGCCGGTTATGAAATCAACCTATGCGGCTGCTGCCGTAATTACCTTTATGAATGCATGGAACGCATACATGTGGCCAAAGGTTGTAATGACAGACAATAGAGCACAGACTATGCCAATGTTAATTGCCAACTTAGCAGCTGGTTATACCGTAGACTACGGTGTATTGATGATGGGCGTATTATTCTGCTCAATTCCTACAATGATTATTTTCTTCGTATTGCAGAAGCAGTTCGCAGAAGGTATTACAGGATCTGTTAAATAATAAGGGTTTTTATTGGGGGCAGATGTTTTTTCTGCCCTCAAATTTTATCTATGGGGAAAGATTTGAAAATGAGGAGGGACCGTAAGGTGTCAGAATTTAACTTCGATATTGTAAAAAATCCGGAGATTTTCAAAGAAAATCGCATGCCGGCACATTCAGATCACGAGTTTTATCGTTTTGAAGAAACGGAGAATGGAGTATCTGATTTTAAATACTATTTAAATGGCGTATGGAAGTTTTCCTACGCAAAAAACTATGATTCTTCAGTGAAGAATTTTTATGAATTAGACTATAACGCAAGAACCTGGGATACAATACGGGTTCCTGCTCATATAAATATGGAGGGATATGGTCATCCTGCCTATGTAAATACACAGTATCCATGGGACGGAAAGGAAGTTGTCCGTCCAGGGGACATTCCGTCAGTCTTCAATCCTGTAGGAAGTTATGTAAAATACTTTACCCTTCCTGAGGATATGAAAAACGGACCTGTATACATCTGCTTTGAAGGTGTAGAAAGTGGTATGGCACTATGGTGTAACGGAAAATACATTGGCTATAGTGAAGACTCATTTACACCATCTGAGTTTGACTTAACAGAAGCGGTAAATCGAGATGGGGAAAACAAACTGGCAGTTATGGTATTTCGTTTTACTGCAGGTAGCTGGTGTGAAGACCAGGATTTCTTCCGCTTTAGTGGCATTTATAGAGACGTATATCTTTACACGATACCAAAAGTTCACGTTAAAGATATGTGTGTAAAGACGCTTTTGGATGATGAATACAAAGATGCAACTCTAGAAGTAGATTTGCATATGACAAGCGAAGGAAAAGTAAGATATTACTTATCTGATGAAGAAGAGGATGTGCTTTCTGGTGAGGTAAAAGTTTCAAAAGATGAGGTTTTACGCTTTGATGTAGCAAATCCAAAAAAATGGTCTGCAGAGCATCCTGATTTGTATGAACTTCGCTTAGAAGTAACGGATATTGCCGGATTTCTACAGGAAGTAATTGTAGAGCAGGTTGGATTCCGTCGTTTTGAAATAATTGATCATGTGATGTGCATAAATGGGAAGCGAATTGTATTTCGTGGAGTAAATCGACATGAGTTTTCTGTAGAAAATGGACGTTGTGTATCTGAAGATGAAATATACACAGATATTATTACCATGAAACAAAACAATATTAATGCTATTCGAACGAGTCATTATCCGAATCGAACTCTATTGTATCGTCTTTGCGATTTATATGGAATTTATTTAATAGATGAAACGAATCTCGAAACGCATGGAAGTTGGGATGCTATCCTTCGCGGATTAGAGGACATTTCTTTTGCAATTCCAGGAAATCGCCCGGAGTTTAAAGAATTGGTATTAGACCGTGCAAGAAATATGTTCGAACGAGACAAGAACCATCCATCTATTTTGATTTGGTCTTGTGGTAATGAATCTTTTGGTGGGGAAAATATTCAGTCTATGCATGATCATTTCCATGAATGGGATGATACGAGACTTGTACATTATGAGGGAATATATAATGATCGTCGTTGTCCGGATTCTTCTGATATGGAAAGCACGATGTATATACCAGTAAAGGATATTAAGGAATGGATTCATGAGCATCCAGAAAAACCCTATATCAATTGTGAATATGCTCACGCAATGGGAAATTCATGCGGTGCCCTTTATAAATATACAGATTTGACGGAAGAGGAACCTCTTTTCCAGGGAGGATTTATTTGGGACTACATCGACCAATCTTTGACAACAAAAGACCGCTATGGAAATGAATTCCAGGGATATGGTGGAGATTTTGATGATAGACCTTGCGATTACAGCTTTAGTGGAAATGGTATCTGCTATGGCAAAGATCGTGAAGCATCTCCCAAAATGCAGGAAGTAAAATACTGTTATCAGAATATCAAAATCTCCTTTGATGGAAGAGATATGATTGTAAAGAACTTAAATCTATTTACAGATTTAAGCGAATATCGATGCGAAATGACACTTGAGAAGGAGGGAGAGCTTCTTGCTTATCAGCAGGGAAGCTTTGAACTTGCACCTTTATCGGAGAAGCGAATGGCCATACCTCTAGAAATTCCTGAGGATGAAGGAGAGTTGGTATTTACTGTTTCATTCTGCTTAAAGGAAGATACTCTCTGGGGTGATGCCGGCCATGAGGTTGCCTACGGACAGACAGTATTTGGAACTTTTGAAAAGACAAAAATTCAAAAAGGATATATGGAAGTCTCAGAAGGCTGGAACAATATTGGAGTTCGTGGAGATGACTTTGAAGTGCTATTTTCAAAGATTCACGGTGGTTTGGTTTCTTACATCTATGCAGGTAAGGAGATGATAAAACAAATTCCAAAGCCAAACTTCTGGAGAGCCTTAACGGAAAATGATATTGCAAATTTACTGCCTTTTAGAGGTGGACAGTGGAAATTGGCCAGTCAATTTTCATCCTATAAATATGAAAATGGACGTCGGGCAACAGACTACGAAGTAGAAAAAGCAGAGGATGAGATTACTGTCTCCTATACCTATCATTTACCAACAAAACCACAGATGGATGCAGTGTTAGCTTATACCGTTCATGCAGATGGAACGATTGGCGTGGATCTTTCCATGGATCCTTCAAAGGAAGTTGGAGAATTGCCTGAGTTTTCTGTGTTATTTGGATTTGATGCAGACTATGAGTTCTTAAAATGGTATGGCCTTGGACCGGAAGAAACCTATGTGGATAAGTGTCATGGCAAATTAGGTGTCTATGAAAATAAAGTAAAGGACAATATGGCGAAATACTTACGTCCTCAGGAATGTGGAAATAAGATTGGGGTTCGCTATGCCCTTCTTTTAGATCATAGAGGAAGAGGAATTCGATTTGAAGGAGATAATCTTTCATTTTCTGCATTACCATATTCTCCACATGAAATGGACTGTGCAGAACACCCAACGGAACTTCCTCCAATTCAAAAGACTTTTGTACGTGTAGGACTTCAGCAAATGGGAATTGCCGGTGATGATACATGGGGAGCTCAAACCCATCCAGAGTTTTTAATCGATAACTCAAAGGCATTAAAATTACACTTTACATTTAAAGGAATTTAATGGAAAAATTAGGGGTCATGTGGTAATATAGGGGGCAAAGTGACTAGAGAGGTGACAAACTATGATTTATCATGACGTATACATTGAACAGGCAGTTAGTCAAAAACTTCGAAAAATGAATAACACCTTAAGTCTTTTATGCTTAGGATTTATATTCTGGACGTTGTTTTTAGAGCTTATTACCTTAAATTTGGCCTTTTCGATTTTAATTGTAGTCTTTATTGTATTGATTGTTTATTTACAGAGAAATAAGCAGACAGATTTTGATTATATCTATACCAACGGCGTATTTGAAATCGATAAAATTACCGGTGGTACACATAGAAAGAATCTTTTTTCCATAGATATTGAACATTTGGTGGTTCTTGCTCCGTCAAAAACAGAGCCAGTGATGCCTTATGTGGGAAAACGTATGAAAACATTGGATTGTACGTCTCATTATGATGAGCCATATTACACAATGATTATTCATAATCCAGCAAAAGATGAAGACTGGAAAGTTCTTTTTGAACCAAAAGATGAATTATTAGAAGAGTTCAAAAGAAAACAAGGTACAAAGGTACATTTGAGAAAATAGAAACAGTAGGAGGATAAGTAAATGAATTTCGATCTTCGTAAAGCCTTTGGGGAGGTATTTGGAGATACAGATGGTGTAAGAGAGTATTTTTCACCAGGAAGAGTAAACCTAATTGGAGAGCATACAGATTATAACGGAGGACATGTTTTTCCATGTGCTTTAACATTGGGAACCTATGCTGTTGCTAGAAAACGTACCGACGATATGATTCGTTTTTATTCAGCTAACGTTAAAAATTCTGGCGTGATTGAAGTAAGTAGAAAAGAGCTTGAAAACCAGAAAAAGTATGGTTGGGCAAATTACCCATTGGGTATTGTTTGGGCCTTTGCTGAAAGAGGTAAATTAATCGAATCTGGTTTTGAAATGGCTATTTGGGGAAACATTCCTAATGGTTCAGGTCTTTCATCGTCAGCGTCTTTAGAAGTATTAACAGGTGTAGTGCTTTGTGACTTATATGGATATGATGATTTATCCATGACTGACTTAGCCCTTATTGGACAGTATTCAGAGAATAACTTCAATGGCTGTAACTGCGGAATTATGGATCAGTTTGCTGTTGCAAATGGTAAGAAAGATATGGCCATGTTCTTGGATACATCTGATTTGTCTATGGAATACGCTTCTGTAAAACTTAAGGATGCAAAAATTGTAATTACAAATTCCAAGGTAAAGCATTCTCTTGTTGATTCTGCATATAATGATCGTAGAATGGAATGTTCTACTGCATTAGAAGAGCTGCAAAAGGTAGTAAATATCAAAGAACTTGGAGATTTAGATGAGCAGACATTTGAAGCTCATAAGGATGCAATTACATCTGATGTGTGCAGAAAACGTGCAAAACATGCGGTTTATGAAAATCAAAGAACCATTAAAGCAGTAGAAGCTTTAAAGAATGATGATATTGAAACCTTTGGTAAGCTTATGAATGCTTCCCATGTTTCTCTTCGTGATGACTACGAAGTGTCTTGCCCTGAAGTAGATGTTTTAGTGAATCTTGCCTGGGCTCAGCCGGGTGTAATTGGAAGCCGTATCACCGGTGGTGGATTCGGTGGATGTACTGTTTCTATTGTTAAAAACGATGCAGTAGATGCTTTTGTAGAAAATGTTGGAAAAGGATATAAAGAAAAATGCGATATTGATGCAGAGTTTTATGTAGTTGATATCGGAGATGGAGCTCGTGTCCTTTCTAAATAAGTTTAAAATTTATGAAATAAGGTTAAAGCTTAGTTTGTAGATATAAGACTGAAGTAAATTAAAAAATAGAGAACCCCGGTATTAACCGACGACCCGCTTTCGCTTTGTGTCGAACGCAACGGATGCTACATTCACTGCGTTCATTAAACACCGGCGATCGCCAAAAGTCGTCTGCGTTAATGCCAGGGTTCTCTATTTTATTGTTAGTTAGCATTTATTATGAACATCATATATTACAATTCTGTAAGTATTATTTCGTGTACTCTGCAAGAATCATGGCCACTTTACAGATAATGGCATCATCGAAGTTACGAAGGTCAAGGCCTGTCATCTTCTGAAATTTGTCCAGACGATAGATGAGAGTATTTCTATGAATAAATAGCTCTTTTGCTGTTTCTGCAATATTCAACTGATTGTTGAATAATACCTTGATAGTGCTTCGCATTTCATTATCCAATGTGGAAAAGTCAAAGGATGGAAGGTTTTCTTCCAAATATTCTTTGGCATCCTCTGTAGAAATGCGATATAAGAGTTTTTCAAGCCCTAAATCATGGTAAGAGTGAATCTGCTTTCCGTTTTTGAAGGTAACGCCTAAGTGAAGAGCTACCTCTGCGTGCTTGTAGGAAAGAACCAGCTGTTCAAATTCGGTTACCATACGGTCGTAGGAGATACGAACCGCTTGCATTGCCTCTGTACTTAAAGCATCTACAATCGATGCAGCAGATTTGTATAAGTCCTCCTCACCTAAAGGCCCTCTGCATTGTCGAATCAAAACAATATGATGCTGGTCCATCTCCACTAGAATGTCATTTCCTGTTTCTAGGGAAGAAAGTACAGATAAGGACATATCGTCAAAAGGAGATTTGAATGCAATGAGAAAAAGAGCCCGATTTGTAGTTTTCTCAATGTGAAATTTTAGGCGGCCGCTGGTTATTTCTTCGGCAGATAATTGGCCAAGTAGAAACTGCTGAAAGAAAAAGTCTCTATCATTGTGTCCGTGGACGGAAGAAAGTAGCTGTTGAAGTCGGCTAATGATATTGGGATTTTCCAATTCATCCTCCGTTAAAGAAAAAGAAATCCCAGTTTCTCTATTTAGTTTTTCTAGCAAATCTAATGCTTCCATATATATAACCCCATTTATATTTGATAGTAATATCTTAATCCATCTATTAAAAATAGGCAAAGAAAAATTACCCCCAAAGCACGAAGCATTGAGGGTAATTTTTGAAAGAAGAAATCACGGGTGTATTAAACTAGTTTGTGATTGTTACTTCTGAATCTTTATCGAAGAAATGAGCTTTCTCCATATCAAGAGCGAATTTAACCTTATCGCCCATCTTAGCTGTTGTACGAGGATCAACTCGAGCTGTAACCTGAGTATCAGCATAATCGAAGTATAAGAATACTTCAGCACCAAGTAATTCATAAACCTTAATAGTAGATTCAATTACAGTGTTAGGAGATGCATCGATAAACATCTGAGAATCATGGATATCTTCAGGACGAATACCAAGTGTTACTTCTTTTCCTACGTAACCAGCATCTGTTAATGCTTTAGCCTTAGCAACAGGAACATTTAATCTGCTCTGTCCAACAACGGCTACAACGTTATCACCTTCTTTTTCAATCTTAGCATTGAAGAAGTTCATCTGAGGTGATCCAATAAATCCAGCAACGAATAAGTTTCCAGGCTTATTGTAAAGATTCTGAGGAGAATCAATCTGCTGTACAACACCATCTTTCATAACTACGATTCTGGTACCAAGTGTCATAGCCTCAGTCTGATCATGTGTTACATAGATAATAGTAGCACCTAATCTATCATGAAGTTTAGAAATCTCGATACGCATCTGAACACGTAATTTTGCATCCAAGTTTGAAAGAGGCTCATCCATAAGGAATACCTTTGGATTACGAACGATTGCACGACCCATAGCAACACGCTGTCTCTGTCCACCTGATAAAGCCTTAGGCTTACGATCTAATAATTTATCCAAGTCAAGGATCTTTGCAGCTTCCTGAACACGTTTGTCAATTTCATCCTTAGGCATTTTACGAATCTTAAGACCAAAAGCCATATTATCGTAAACTGTCATATGTGGATACAAAGCGTAGTTCTGGAATACCATTGCGATATCTCTATCCTTAGGTTCTACGTTGTTCATAACCTTTCCGTCGATGGTTAATTCACCACTAGAAATATCTTCCAAACCAGCGATCATACGAAGTGTAGTAGATTTA
>JAILMB010000219.1 GCA_024692825.1 Lachnospiraceae bacterium
ATATGACCTGGTTCTTTTTTATTCTTCTAATAGCTCAAGTTCTTTTGCAAAGAGGTCTTGATAATCTGCCTCTTCCTTTGCTACTAACTCACGGTATTTTTGTATTTGTTCTAATGGGATTTCTTCAGATGAAATAAACTTTAACTGGGCTGCTGCCTTTTCTGATTTAATGGTAATCTGATGATACTCTGGTCCAATCATTAATAGTTGCAATGACTCTTCTGCTTCTAAAAATCCACTGGTAATGATTCCCATGACATCGTAAATCGTATCGTTTGCAATCGGACCTATAATAACATCATATTCTTTTAGGTCATCAGGTTTATGATTTCTATTTTTATTAATATAATCAAACCATTCCTCACAACGAGAGAACTCTTTTATGGATAGTCCATTGGTATCTAACTCATAAGTATTGCAAATAGTTGTTTCACCTTTTCTCTCTTTTGCCCAACGTCTGGAAAATTCCATGTCGTCAGTTAAATAAAACCCCTGACCAAAATCAGCATTTTTTCTTCCAAAATGAATATCCGGGTTTTGTAATTCTAAAAATCCAGTATGAAATAATCTCATATATTTTCCTTTTCTACAAAAAACTTTTTATAAATTCCTGCTATTCTTTTTATTCTTTTATTCTTTTTATTCCTTTTATGCTATTCAAACATTTCCAAGCACTACATATTCAAGATACGTTTCTGCTACTTTTTTTAACTTTCTCATCTGATTAATATCTGTGGCAGGTGCTGTCATCTTATGTCTTGGAAAATAACGGGTAATATGCAAAGGAATTTTTTTGTCAACGGAGGCAATCCATTTTGCTTCTTCTTCCATATCTAAAATACCATCGTTTAACCCCGGCACAATTAAAGTGGTAAGTTCTACATGGCTAGTTTCTGCTGCCCTTATAACAAATTCTTTTACTGAAGCAAGCTCTCCCCCCAAGACATCATACACTTCTTTTCGAAATCCCTTAACATCAATGTTTATGGCATCCATAAGGGGAATAATTTCCTCTGACACTTTCTTTGACACGCATCCATTTGTCACTAAAACATTACAAAGATGTTCCCGTCGAAGCAGTTTTGCGCAGTCCCTTACGTATTCATACCCTACTAGAGCTTCATTATAGGTATAGGCTACTCCAATGTTTCCATTTATTACTTCTCTTTTTGCAATACGCAATAGTTCTTCCGGGGATAATTCATACAGATTTGAAAAATTCTCTTCTCCTGCGTCTGCTATTTCATGATTCTGGCAAAAAGGGCAGGCCAAATTACACCCAAAACTTCCAACAGATAAAATCTTAGACCCTGGCCGATAGAAAGCCAAGGGTTTCTTTTCGATGGGATCTAAGGCAATAGACGTCAATTTTCCATAGTTTATCCCAAGTATCTTACCATTTATATTTTTTCTGGCTTTACATATTCCAACCTGGTTTTCTTCTAAACTACAGTGATGAAAACAAACATCACACATCACCCTACTCATGGCGAATTACCTCAAATCGATACAAGGAAATGTCCTCTTCTTCTTCCGAAATATTTGCTTTCATTTTTGCGATAGCAATCTGCTCATCTACCGTATCCACCCCTTCTAAATCCGGTAATAAAAGACCTCTCTTCATTCCCTTTTCTACAATAACACCATATCGTTTGACATCTAATTCTTTCGATGATGAAATCTTTTCCCGTTCTTTTAAAACGTCTACATGTATTTCTAAATCCTCTAATTCCTCTTCTTCAATGGGAAAGAATCTAGGATCTCTTGTTGCCGCAGAAATGGCATTCATTATAATTTCTGCCCCCAGGCAATCCTGAGTTGCTTGTATTGTTCCGATGCAGCCTCGTAATTGGCCATTCTTATGGATGGATACAAAAGCCCCTGATCTACTTTGTATCATTTCATCTGTAAGTTCGGATTTTTTTGGTTCATAGATTTCTTTTTCTCTTACATAACTCTCAATGGTATGTTTTGCCAGGTTCACATATAAATCCATCCTAATCCTCCCTTACATGATACATACAAAATCCATAGCCCACTCCAAAAGTTGCTTCATGGCTTAGCTGTTTTGTCTCTATCTTTTTCCCTTCAAAGGCACCTCCCATAATGGTAAAGGAGCGATGGCCACATTCCATAGACGCATCTAATAGACTCTCATCAAAATGTTTTAATGCCTCAAAATCTCCCCGACCCATGACATCCATAATTTCTTTGTCATACTCTGGTCCTTCGGGTTGATATCCATAGGGACCATCTGTTTTTTGGCAATGACTCAAATCCCCACTGGCAATAAATACGCAGCGTCTGTTTTCTTTTTCTACCGCCTTGGCAATTGCTTTTCCAAACTGCCAATGGGTCTCTAGAGGAAGTCCGGATAAACTTATACGCACCAACTTTGCATCCTTGTATTTTTGTGTAACAAAATAAAGAGGCACCATAGTTCCATGATCCAATAGAGGCGATTTTTCTCCCTCTATTCCTGCAGGAATTCCTATTTCTTGTGTCTCTTTACAAATAGCCTCCACCAAAGAAGTATCATAGGTAACACTCATTTGCACCCGGCTTGCTCGAAAGGCAGAAAAATCCCCCACTGCCATTTCTCCCGGAGAAATATGAAAGTAATCCCGATACATGACATTATGAGGAGTCGTCAAAAGAATCGTATCCGGCTGTAGCCGTTTAATATCCTCCGCAACTTCCTGATAGGAGTGTATCGTATCTTTAATCCTATACTCCTCACCCTTCCCAATTTCAGCAACTGCAATGGGGGGATGAGGAACCATATAACCCGCAACAATACTCATTCTGCCTCCTATAATAACAAGTTAAAAGTTTCTACCATTCCATCCCCAGTCAGAAACTTCGCGATACGTAACATAAACCTTATCTCCAGGAATGCCTAATTCTTCATTTAAAATCCGACAGATTTCTCCTGTCATTTTAGAATAAGAATCTTTTGGAGCTGATCCATATAGGCTGACATTTACATATGCCCCTTTTTCAATTTTATCTCCGGCAAAATACAAATCGTAATTATCATCAAATCCTACCATAAGATAGTTTTCTGTTTTTCCTAATGACGAAATCGCCTGACCAAATTTTTTCTTAATCTCCGTCTTTTTTTCCTCTGATACTGGTACTGAAATTTTTGAATCGATAAATGGCATAATTGATCCTCCTTATTTTAATAATAAATTTACACCTACATTAAACCGATGATCCTTGACTCCCTCATGAAGCCAATGGGCCATAGTAGTTACACCTTGACTCTTTTGATAAAAGTATGGCTGACGTACTGCGGTATGGACACTACCACCTTTTGTATATAATGGATTTTTCCAATCGTAATAGAAAAAATTCACAGGTTGCGACAGAGAAGAAAACTCTTCATGCATCTCTTTTAAATCGTTAAAATACCTCTTTTGCGCCTCTTCATTGGTTTCAAATACTCCATGATCTATTTCATTTTGAAAGGATGATAGTAAATAATCCTCCACCGATGAAGCGTAAAAATAATGGCATCTCTTCCCCATTTTTTTCATAAGACTATCATACCAGTCCAGGGTGATATTCTCACTATGTTGGGAACAAACGATTCTTTCCGGAGCCTTCCAAACATCCTCTAGAGTCTCTTTCCAGTTCTTTCGTTTTAAAAGTGCACTATCTGAAAAAACACTGATATCTTCACATTCCGGATAATAATCTTCTATAATCTCTTCTGTGAGAGCCGGCACAGCAAAAGCTCCTGCGGATTCCCCTGCAATAAGGATATGCTCTGCTTTAGGGAACTGCCGTTTAATCTCATCCATGCTTAAACGAAAATTATGATAACCGCAGAAATGAAGCTTCTTTTTCTCTCCATTGTCCTCATACAAAAGCTCATTGTTTCCAATGTGAAAATCTCCCGTGGAATAAGGAATAATCCCAAAATTCCATCCATGAAATGGGTTTCTGGCACGATTTTCAGTAATACCTATATTAATATTCATAATCTGAGTAAAAGGACGAAGATTGCTCCAATAATAGTTTGGTGCACCTGCTGCAACTCTTCCTCCCGTTACCGGTTGCGAAGCCATATTTTTATCCCAGGCAACGCCTCCTCCGGAAAAGAAAATACAAAGGTTTTTGGTACGACGTTTTTTTATATAAATATGATATTCAGATCCATCTCCTGACAATGCAGTTTCTATTGGAATCCGATACCAGGTATTCATCTCTGGTTTTCCCATTAACTGAGGAGCTTCATACTTCTGTGAAATACGATTTCCTATGGACTGTTCTACAAAATCACCTGTATGTTCTGCTAAGACATCTGTATATTCCGCAAAGTTGTCACGGATTTTTGATACTTTATCAATTAACATAAATACTTCCTTTACATATTCCAATATCTTGCGGCAGCATTTCGAAGCTCTCGGAACCGAAAGATTAATAAGAAAGCTGTAATAGCAAGCATAAATGCAATGCAGCCTGCTGCCAGATAAGGCCATGGATTATCTTTAGAATGGATGGGTATAATCTGCAAAAATGATAGCAGAACATCGATAATTACATAGCTTAGGTACTCTCCTAATAAGAGCCCATTAAAATGTCCCATTAATACTGTAAGAAGCATGAGCACAATAAAGATGGATGGAATGACAAAAGCAATACTCCAGTGAAAGCTTTTAATATGATTATCAATCATATATACACCAAGCATAATGACGTAGGCTTCTACTGTAAATAATTTCAAAAGATTACTTCGATAATAAATCGCTACAGCTAAATCAATAAGTGCAAATATGATAATCGTTCCAACCAGGCCCAGGCTTTTACTCCAGCTTCCATTAATAAATCCTAGGAATCCAAAGATAATTTCAAT
>JAILMB010000247.1 GCA_024692825.1 Lachnospiraceae bacterium
AGGGTATACAAGTAAGGAAATTGGAAAAATCCTTGGCCTTTTAGATGCAACGGTGCGATCAAAAGAACACCGAGGGCTTATGAAGCTTCGAGATGCATGGAGGAATTGATAGAGACGTTTGGAGGTGAATTCTATGGATGAAAATATGGAAAAGAAAATAAAAGACAGTGTAGAAAAAATAGAAGTTCCAAAGTCTTTAACACCGGAGTCGATGGAACAAAAATTTGAGCAGTGGGACGACGAAAAATACGAGAATCCAAGGAATAAAGAGATTCGTTCGAAGAAAAGAATTAAGAAGTTTCCAATAAGACGATTTGCTGCAGCAGCTGCTGCGGTAGCGGTTGTAATTGCCTTTGGCGTAGGATACAGATTCACAGGACTACAATTAGAGAATCAATCGAATGAAGAATTAGATGCAGGAGTAAGCGCATCAGCAGATGAGACAAGTTACTCATTACCTGGCGTCATGCATACGGCGAAGAGTTACGAAGAAGTAACGGATATGGTAAAGAAAGCGCAAAAGAATCGCGAGCGTACTTCCTGGGTTACCAATAAAACAACGGAGCTATGGGGGACGGAAGATATGGCAGTTACAGAAAGTGAGGATTCTGCAGATGTAGATTCAACAGGCAGCTATTCAAAAACCAATGTTCGCACAGAAGGAGTGGATGAAGGAGATATTGTAAAGACAGACGGAACCTATCTTTATCAGTATATCTCATCAGGTGAAATCCGGATTGTTAAAACAATGGATGGAAAAATGAAAGAAGTATCCATTATTGATTTAAATGAAATCGGAGATTCCTATTTAGATGAATTTATTTTGGATGGGAACAGGCTATATGTAATCGCTGAAGTATATGATGATGTAGATCTTAATACTTTGGATGACAGCTCAGAAGAAATCTATTCTCTATCTTATGATACAAATACCAATGTCTATGTATTGACCTATGATTTGACAGATAAAACAAATCCAAAACTAAGTGGAAAAGTGAAATTGCAAGGAGGTTATGACACTCTTCGATATAAAGATGGATATCTTTATGTGATGACGAGATACGATAATTACAGATGGTACAATTTGGTTTTAACTTCAACATTGAACGAGGATAGTGTAATTCCAAGAATCAATGATGAAAAAATATCTGCAGATTCTATTTTGCTACCAGAGGAAGAAAGTGATGAACCATTTTACATGGCATGTGCGATTGATGTAGAAAATCCAAATGAGGTTTCTGATGTAAAGGCGGTTATGGGCTATGTGGATGATGTGTATGTTTCTAAGGATAACATTTACCTATATAACAGAGATTACGAAGCCAATGGAAATCGAACTGTTATAGCAAAGTTTTCCTACGAAAATGGAACAATCACACCAAAGGCAGCAGGAGCAGTGAAGGGTGATATCGACGATAGTTTTTCCATCGATGAAGATAATGATGGAAATCTGCGAATCATGACTACTCTCTGGACGGATAATGGAGGGCTGGAAAGTTCCCTTTATATTCTAAATAAGGATATGAAACGAATCGGTGCACTCCTAAATATTGCAGGAAATGAAGGAGTGAAATCCTGTCGGTTTATGGGAGACTATGCGTATGTGGTAACCTTTAGGAATACAGATCCACTGTTTACCATCGATGTGTCAAATCCGAAAAGCCCTGAGATATTATCCGAATTAAAACTACCGGGGTTTTCTGAGTATCTTCATATTTGGAACAGTGAGTATTTACTTGGAATTGGATTTGATGCAGACGAAGAAAGTGGAAGCGTGGGAAAGGTAAAGCTGTCCATGTTCCAGATTTCGGATCCTTCTAATGTATCTGAAATTACCACAAAGATACTAGAAGCGGATGGCTCTACCATTACTGATGGAGATTATAAGAGCATCCTAATTGATCCAGAGGAAAACCTATTTGGATTTTATATGTGGGACTATGGAGATGATAGTAATAACTGGACAAATCACAGTTATTATAAGTTATTTAGATTTACTGGAGAGGAGTTTGAAGAAGTAGCTTCCATAGATTGTGGTGATTTCTATAATGGAGGCAGTGTACGAGGCGTATACATTGGGGATTATTTCTATTTGGTATTAGACAGTGAGATAACCTCCTATGATCGAACAAATGGATATTCAAAAATTGAAACACTAAACTGAAAGAAAAGCAGGACATAGATGAAAAACTGATAGATGCCCTCTTTACCGGATAATCGGTAAGGAGGGTGTTTTTTTGAAAAAAAGTTAAAAAAATGAAAAAAGCTACTTGCCTAAAGTTATCATATATGATAACATATAAAACAGTTGAGGTGTGTGAATATGAATAAGCGGTATGCAGATGGTGTGACTCCTGCAGCAGCTTTGAATGCCAGGGCGGAAGTAGCCTCCCAGGTAAAAGAAGCCAGAAAGGAAGTACACTTGACTCAGCAAAATTTGGCGGACTTGACCGGAACGCAGAAGTCCAACATTTCGCGTATGGAAAGCGGCAGGTACAATCCGAGTTTGGATTTTTTGGTGAAGGTTGCTTCCTCACTTGGGAAGGAACTTACCATAAAGATTCAGTGATTCGTGTTCACTTCAACAAATATGTATGAGCGCTAAAAGAACTTTCTTAAGCAGAAGGGGAATGCTCATACAAGGGATGAGATGGTATAGGTAGTATGAAGAAAAAGCTTACATTGGAAAAGAATATGGATAGCAATGTTGTATTATGTCGTACCATAAGTAACCATGCTGGTAAGGTGGCTACAAGACAGCTTATGGAGGATTCGATTCCTTTTACAAAAAGTTATAAGCGTATCCCGTTTTTCCTTCGGGAAAGATTCCGTGGCGCATCTGAAATTTGCGTCATTTCCATTAATCGTAACGAATATGCGAAAGCACGTCGATCCATAGACTGCTTAGATTTCCACATTCGTAGACGATTACGTCTCAATGTTATTTAACTCATTGTTTTGGTGTGAATACTATAATAGAAGGCCCCAGGCGAGACTCCTACTCCTCGCCTGGGGTTTTCGCATGTCTAGAGAAAGAAGATGTTGTCAGGCTGTATTAATAATTCTATTGTTAAAATCAATGAAAAAGATTCATTTTAATCGTGAATTTTGTACAAGTATTAACGCTAATTTGGTTGAAATTCCCGTATAAATAACTTAATATAGATAGGAACGTTTCACGTTTATAGGAAAAAGAAAGAAGATGAGATTATGGAATTTAATATTGGTGTGATCAAAGGCGATGGCATCGGACCAGAAATAGTGACCGAAGCACAGAAGGTTTTAGATAAAATCGCTGATGCTTACGGTCATAAATTTAATTACAAAGATATTCTTATGGGAGGATGCTCTATCGACGCAACAGGAGTACCTCTTACAGATGAAGCAATCAGTGATGCATTGGCATCTGACGCAGTTTTGATGGGCTCTATTGGGGGAAACACAGCGACTTCTCCATGGTATCAGTTACCACCAGAAAAACGTCCAGAAGCTGGTTTGCTTAAGTTGCGTAAATCTTTAAATCTATTCGCAAATTTACGTCCCGCTTATTTATATGAAGAATTAAAAGAAGCATGTCCTCTTCGAGA
>JAILMB010000004.1 GCA_024692825.1 Lachnospiraceae bacterium
ATGAAGCATACGAAAAGATTATTTGCATTGCTACTTTGTATGACGACAATATTTACAATGCTTCCTGCAAATGTATCTTTTGCAGAGGAGGCAGATCATCCTGCAGTGGTAACGCAGGTACAGGAATTAGCTCCTGAGCCATCTGATGAAGAACTTTCCGTTGAAGAATCGGATATATCAGAGGATTCAGAAACTGAAGCAACTGAGGAAGGTGGAGAAAGCTCAGAAGAAGAGGATTCTGATGAAGATGACCCACACCCCTTTCAGGATGCGAGAAAAGCCAATATCCTTTTGGTTAAGCAAACGTTGGCAGATGGAAATCTAATTGGCGAAAAACAGACCATTGATGATATGTTTTCAGAAGAGCAGAAGGGTAAAGCATTTATCACTATGACGGAAGGTTATCAATATTTATATGATGTTGATGAAAACAGTGATTACTATGTTGCAATGATTGACACCATGCGTAGAGATGAGAATACGAAAGTAACTGATGTTACTTTTGCCAGAACCAATGTAAATGGGGAAGTAATTGATGGTGCATATTATGACTACGAAACAGGCATTTGTTACATCCCAAAGAGTGCATGTAAAAATGAGAATGGCGACGAAAAATTACTGGAAGTACAGGCACAGGTGTTGCAGGTGGCAAATAGTTCTACGCCAGAGACTGCTGTAGATATCGTAGTAAACAATGAAAACGTTCCAGTGGATGTGTCAGATGAGCAGTTGGTAGTATCCGATGCGACAGAACTAGTTACAGCAGTAAAACTTTCAGATTCTCAAGAAGAATTATCAAAGATTAATGCGGATGATATTACCGTAACGGTAAATGGTGATGAGGAGCCGATTGAGAATTGTGTTTATGATTCTACTTCTGGCGAACTATATATTCCAATTGCACCAGCAAGTTTGGATACTGTTGAAATTACACTGGAAAAGGAAAATCCAATCGTAGCATTGTTTACACCGATGAAAGTGCATGCTACATCTGCGGATGAGCTTCCCAGTGTAGGAGGAGCATGGAATATTGGGGGAACGGCAAAAGCTGGAGATATTATGACAGCTAGGTGTATCGCTTCTTATACGGATGAAGCTACTCCAAATAATGAGGTTTACGGCTCTGCTGGAGCAAACAGTTCGGATGCAGTATTAGAGGCAATGGCAAATGCGATTTATAACAATAATGGTTCCATAGATTTAAGTAACTTAGAAAAACTAAATGGATTATCAGATGACGTATATCCATGGCATGTGTCGGTAAACGGAATTACATTTACAGCTGCAGATGGCACTACCTATACGGGCGGTGAAGCTATGTATGCTTTAAAGTGCGGACATATTACAAATCCTTATGATGGATATGCAGCTGTAGGTGCCAATGATTCCCAGGAAGCAGATATTGTTCTTCACATTTATAAAGTGAATGAACAGGATAACTGGATGATTATTGGTTTGCTTACACCGGCTTCTCATACCCAGACCGGTGTAGGAATTTTTAAAGTTCCGATTACACCGTCGAAAGGAAAAGTAAAACTAAAGAAGTCATCGGCTAATACATCTATTTCTGATAACAATGACTGTTATAGTTTAAAAGGTGCGGAATATGGTGTTTATAGTGACAGTGAATGCAAAAATAGCGTAGGAACTCTTACGACTGATTCTAATGGCGAGTCTGCTGAATTGGAGCTTACAGCTGGTACTTATTATGTGAAAGAGACGAAGGCGCCTAAGGGCTTCTACTTGAATGCTACAGTGCATACTGTAACAGTAACAGCCGGTCAGACAGCAACTGTTACAGATAGTGATATGCCTGGAAATGATCCAATCGCAGTTATGCTGCAGAAGAAAGACTTATATACAGGAGAACTGTCACAAGGGGATGGTTCTCTGCAGGGTGCTCAGTATACGGTGAAATATTATGATACTGTATCGAAGACAGATCCGGCTTTATCAGGAAAGAAGCCAAAATATACGTGGGTGTTAGCTACTGATAAAGATGGATTTATCATGCTGAATGATAATTATAAGATTAGTGGACCTTCCCTTCGTAAGAGTGGAACAGCCTATGTACTTCCTTTGGGAACGCTTACGATTCAGGAATCAAAGGCGCCAACCGGATACAGATTGAATAATGAGATGATTGTTGTGAATACTACCATGGCAAATAATGTTGTAAGGACAACAAATTTGCCAACGGATGATACTGCAGCAAAAGAACAACCGCAAATGGGAGGTGTAAAGATTCAGAAGTATGATTCTGAATGGAAGACAGCAAATCCTCAAGGAGATGGTTCTTTAGAAGGAGCTCAGTTTGCAATAATTAATCAAAGTGCTCATCCGGTTTATGTAGATGGAAAAAAATATGATGTGGGTCAAACGGTAAAGGTGATTACAACTGATTCTTCCGGATATGCAGCAACAGGTTCAGAAGATTTGCCTTATGGTACTTATAAGATTACAGAAGTGAAAGCACCAACTGGATACAAGAATGAAGGTGTAATTTCTCAGACATTTACCATTCGTCAGGATAAGCAGATGGTAGATTTAACAGCTGTAGAAAAAGGTATTCAAAATGATGTGATTCGCGGTGGCGTAAAGATTCAGAAATATGATTTTGAATGGAAAAATACAAATCCGCAAGGTGATGCGACTTTAGAAGGCGCACAGTTTGCAATCATCAATCGAAGTACTCATCCCGTTTATGTAAATGGTAAGTCATATGATGTGGGAGCAACGGTAAAAGTAATTACCACGAATTCTTCCGGATATGCAACAACAGGTTCAGAAGAATTACCTTATGGTACTTATGAAATTACAGAAATAAAAGCTCCAACTGGTTATAGAAATAAAGGAATTATTTCTCAAAGATTTACCATTCGGCAGGATAAGCAAATAGTGGATTTGACTGCATTGGATAAAGGTATTCAAAATAATGTGATTCGTGGAGGCTTGAAAGTGCAGAAGAGAGATTTGGAAACAGAAGATGATTCACCGATTGGTGGAGCAAATTTCTCCGGTATAACAATGGAGATTGTAAATGTTTCAACTCATGCTGTAAGAGTAGAAGGCAAGGACTATAATCCGGGAAATGTGGTAAAGACGTTTGTTACCAATAAAAATGGAACTTGGACTTCTGCTAAGGATTTATTGCCATATGGTACTTATATTCTGCAGGAAGCAAAAGTACCTGCAGAAACAGGGTATCTAAAGCAAGGAATTCTATCAAAGACATTTAAAATTCGTGAGGATGGAGTATTGGTTGATCTTGGAGTGGACTCTGATGAATCAGCAATCCAAAACCAGGTTATGCGTGGAGATTTTGAAATCCGGAAGATTGACAGTACTTCACAGCGAAAGATGGCAAATATTCAGTTCCGGATTACTTCTATGACAAATGGAGAAAGCCATGTATTTATGACAGATGACAATGGTGAGTATCGTTCTTCATCTTCATGGATTCAACATAGTCAAAATACCAATAACGGTACAAACGGCAGAAAGAATACCGGAGATGGATTATGGTTTGGTACAACATCAAATGGTGTAGAGGCACCGGTTAATGATAGTTTAGGTGCACTTCCATATGATACCTATCTTATTGAAGAGCTTCCTTGTGAGGCCAATAAGAATAAGGTTTTATTTACAGATACCATTTCCATTTATACGGATCAGCAAGTTGTTTATCTTAACAATATTGAAAACCTGAATAAGCCAAGTTTAGTCAGTCAGGCTAGTGGCAATCTGTCTGATGTAACACTTGGACAATACATTTTAGCAGATGATGAAGCTGTCATTACAGACGTGGTTCAATATACTGGTGTTACTACAGATTATTTAACAAAGACAGGTGCGTCTAAAAAATATACCTACATCATGATTGGTAAGTTGATGGATAAAGAGACTGGAGAGCCAATTTTGATAAATGATGAGGAAGTGGTTGCTACGAAGAAGTTTAAGAGCGAGTTATCCTCTGGATCTATTCGTCAGCAATTCGCTTTTGATGCCAGTGAATTGGATGGAAAAACATTGGTTGTATTTGAGTATATGTATGCGATCCCACAGGATGGTACAGAGGATGACAAGATTCTTGTTGCCAGCCACGAGGATCTGGAAGATGAGGATCAGACTATCTATGTTCCCGGATGTGGTACAACAGCAATTGATGATGATACTAAGGAGCAGATAGCAAATATATCTGAAACAATCCATATTACAGATACTGTTGAGTATCAGAACTTGATTGTAGGATTTAAATATACTGTAAAAGGATCATTGATTGACAAAGAATCCGGAAAACCTGTATTGGATAAGGATGGAAATGAAGTTACAGCCAGTACGACATTTAAAGCAACAGAATCAGATGGAACAGTGGATGTGAACTTTGAATTCGAAGCACCGGAGACATATGCAGGACATGATTTTGTAGTATTTGAAAGCATTTATCACAAGGATGCGTTATATGCAGTTCATGCAGATATTGAAGATGAGGGACAGACCATACATATTCCTGAAATTGGCACAACTGCAACAGATGATACGACCGAAGACCATGTAGGGGCTTTAGCCGAAAAAACAACTGTTGCAGATCAGGTAGAGTACCATAATCTAATAGAAGGAAAGACTTATACCGTAACGGGTACTTTGGTAATCAAGGAAACAGGAGAATCTTTAAAGGATGCTGATGGTAATCTTGTAACGGCAGAGCAGACTTTTGTTGCAGACGAAAAAGATGGAACGGTAGAACTTAACTTTACTTTTGATTCCGGATTGGTAGCAGGGAAAACTGTGGTTGCATTTGAAGATGTGAAATATGAAGGTGTAACAGTTGCCATTCATGCAGACATTGATGATGAAGACCAGTCAGTTCATTTCCCCGATGTAGAAACAACAGCAGTAGATAAAGAAACAAAGAGTCATATCGGAACTGCGAATAAAAAGGCTGTCATTATTGATACAGTTGCTTATAAGAATTTAATTCCGGGTAAGGAATATCGTGTGTCTGGAATTCTGATGAATCAGAAGACGAAAAAGCCACTTCTTATTGATGAAAAAGAAGTAACAGCAGAAAAAATCTTTACTCCAAAGGAAGCAGATGGCACCGTAGAATTAAAATACGAATTTGATGCGAGCAAATTAGCCGGGGCAAGTGTTGTAGTATTTGAAGATATTTATTATGATGACATCTTACTTACATCCCATGCAGATGTTGAGGACCGGGAGCAGACTGTGTCTTATCCAAAGATCGGAACAACAGCCTCAATTAATGATGGTAAAGAAGCCGTGGCTGAAGGTGAGCTTACTGTTGTGGATCAGGTGGCATATGAGAATTTAATTCCGGGAGAAGAATATACCTTAGAAGGAATCCTTATGGATAAGGCCACGGGAAAACCTCTTCGTATTCATGGTGCTAAAGTGACATCCAATTGTAAGTTTACTCCGGATAAAGCAAAAGGCACAATTAATATGACATTTACTTTTAGTGCGGATGGACTTGGAAAGAAAGAAATCGTAGTATTTGAGGAATTGTATGCTGATAAGTCTTTGGTAACTTCTCATAAAGATATTGAAGACGAGGGGCAGACGGTAAAATTATCTGCACCTTCAGTTAAAAAGCCCCCTAAGACAGGCGATAGTTCTTCCAAATGGCCATTTGCAGCAGGATGCGGAGTTTTAGGTAGTATTGCAGTGTGGTTCTTTATTAGAAAGAAACGTAGAGTTTCATAGTTTATTTGTGGAGAGGGCATTTTGCCCTCTCTTTTTGAGGTATGGAAGATGAAAAAGTGGAAGGTATTGGGCGTGATATTGGCATTTTTTTTGTTAGGACTGGGGTTCTTTCTGCCAAGGTTTATTCAGACTGAAAAAGATGAGGCGTTGAAAAAAGAAATATTGGTAGTAGACGATGCATCGGATGAAGATGTGTCAGAACAAGAAATAGAAATTGATTTTGAAAAACTGCAGAAGATTAATCCAGATGTTTATGCTTGGATTACAATACCGGGAACATCCATTGATTATCCGGTTTTACAGGCAGGGGATTCAAAGGATGAAGATTATTATTTAAAGCATGATGTGTATGGAGCATCAGATGTGCATGGCTGTATTTATAGTCAAAAATGTAATTCAAAGGACTTCTCAGACCCTGTTACAGTATTATATGGTCACAATATGCGTGATGGTAGTATGTTTCAACAACTGCATAAATACGCGGATGAGAGCTATTTTGATAAGAATAGTTATATTGAAGTATATACACCGGAAGTGAAGCGTGTATATCAGGTCGTAGCGGCGTACACGATGCCTGCAGAACTCATTCTAGATAAGTGGAATGGATGTACAGAACCAATAGATATGTTTAACTATATTCAAGAGATAAAATCATGCAATGGGATATATAATGGGAATATAGAATTGAGTGCAGATAGTCACATCCTAACGTTATGTACGTGCAGTGGAGATGAAAGCATCCGATTTGTAGTACAGGGAGTTTTTGTAGATTTTTCAAAAAGAGAAGAAAATTAACCATTAGGTTGACACATACCATATATGGTGGTAATATTTGGTTGTGGATTCTATATGTAGAAAGATTTAGGAGGGAAAGCTATGTTAACATCTTTAGGAAAGTTTTTGAGAAAACTAAGGATAGATAGAGGGGAGATTTTAAAGAACATGGCAGATAAGTTAGAAGTTTCGTCTTCTTTTTTATCAGCAGTGGAAAATGGCAAAAAAAGAATGCCATCTGCATGGAATAATGAAATTGTGAAGTTATATCAATTAAATCAAGAGGAGCAGATTACTTTTACCAAAGCTATCGCGGAAACGGAACAAAGTGTAGAAATGAATTTTTCACAGGTATCTTATCAGAATAGAGAAGTTGCTATTTCTTTTGCGAGAAAGTTCATTGATTTTGATGATAAGCAGGTAGAAGAAATTAAAAAAATATTACAGAAAGGAAAAGAGAAGAATGAGTAAGTATAAGGCTGAACCATTGTCACGAAATGATATCAGAAGATATGTCAGAAAACTCAAGAAAAGTGTTGGATTAGATGAAATGTTAATGTTTCCAATCATTGAATTTTTAGAGAACATAATTCCTATGATAATTCCAGATTTTAGGCTAGAAATCGTTCCTAAAGGAGAAATGGGAATTAACCATGGTGAAACATATCCAAGTAAGAATTTGATCCGGATTAGAGAAGATGTTTATGAAAGAGCAGTTGATGGTGTTCCGCGTGATAGATTAACTATTGCGCATGAGATTGGTCATTTATTTTTACATGAAAATGATGTAATTGCTCTTTGCAGAATGGAGCCAGGAGAAACATTGAAAGCATATGAAGATCCAGAATGGCAAGCAAATTGTTTTGGTGGAGAATTATTAGCATCCTATAATCTTATTCGTGGTATGTCGGAAGAGGAAGTTATGAAATCTTGTAATGTTTCTGCGCAAGCGGCACATATTTTAGTTTCAAAGCTATAAAATTTTTGAGGAGGTGAGTGCCTATGAATACGGTATTTAGCATGGTTTATTGCTGGTAACAATGAACTATGCGTCCTTCGTAGGATATGTATAAAGTAATATTCAAATTCGTGTATTTATTACTGCATATCTTTTTACGAGGGCAAATTTATATTTACATATTAATTTTGTTTGCCCATTGGGTAGAAAGGAGGCAGTATGTCTCAATTTAATTGTATGCGCGCGGGGTGTCGCGATGTATTTCACGCATTTTTAGTTGAAAATGCGGAGTATGAAGGTTTTTTTGAAATACCAAAGTTGGATTATTCATGTGAAAAGCCGTTAAAGATAATTGCTTTTTCTAAAGTGATTAAATCGAAGGATTATGATTGCTGGGTACATTTTTTTGAAGATGATGTTATATTTGAGAGAATCTGGAATAATCCAAGAAAATATCTTTCAATCTTAAAAAAATTTAAAGGTGTATTCTCGCCAGATTTTAGTGTATACAGGGATATGCCTTTGGTGATGCAATATTGGAATATATATCGCAGTAGAGCAATTGCTAGATGGCTTCAAGATAATGGAATAAATGTAATCACAAATGTTCGATGGGGAGACAGAAGAACTTATTCGATAAGTTGTTGCGGTGTTCCAAAGAATGGAACAATTGTGGTAGGTTCTCATGGAACCCTTAAAAATGTTAATGATAGAGAGTGGTTTATAGAGGGGCTTAAGTATGTTGTAGATACGGTACATCCAAAAACAATTGTTGTATATGGTTCGATACCGGATTCAATATTTGCCCGTTATAAAGAGAAGGGCATTCTTATTCTTCAATTTGATAGCAGTTTTGCTATTAGTAGAAGAAAGGAGGATGCGTAATGGGTGCTGGACAACATGGAGGATTTGGTAATACCAAAGGTAGAAAGTCGCTATTAAAACTTAACCTACAATTTTTTGCGTCTAAAGTGTTTGAAGCGGGAGGATACTTATCTGAAAAAAGCTTTGAAGGACATAGAGAATTTTTCTTAGGAAAGTCACCAGAACGAATTGCAAAAGAAATGGAAAAGTATGGTTATAAGGTTAAAATAGAGGATTCCCGACATAAATTTTCTAAGGCTAAAAGAATCGTTGTTCTAAATCCATCAAAAGAACGTAATATTTCAGTGGTACAAGTATCGCCTGGCTCACATAGGCATGGAGATACGGCTTATATAAAAGTTAGTACAACTAATGGAGGAAAATATAAGATTGTATCAAAGAAGGATTCATACACTTCTGATGGTCAAGAAAAGGCGAAAATATATTTTCCAAGGAGGAAGAAAAATGATTAGTATGAATGAAAACATTATTCCATACCAAGGATTAGACTCTTTTAAATTTGGTGATAAACTTGAATCTGTACGACATATATTAAAGAAAGAAAATATTTCTTTTAATCAATGTATGGGAGAAAAGCAGTATATTCACCCAGAACTCAAAAATGAAATAATAATTATTAATGATAGTATAAAACTTTATTTCATTGATGGAGTTTTATTTGAGATAGGCCTGGAAAATGAGTTTAAAGGGAAATTACCAAATAGTATTTGTATTGGTATGGATATAGATAAGGCAAAAAATGAAGATTTGGATTTAGAGTATGATGATGATGATGAAGCCTTTGTATCGGCAAAAGGATATACTATTATTGATGATATAGAATCTAAACAGGTTTCATATATCGAAATCTATGTTCCGGAAGTGGAAAAAAGTGAAGAGTTTTTTGAGTATAATTGGTTGGAACGATATAAATAAAGGAAAACGCATAGATGAAAGCTGGTAACAATCAACTATGCGTCCTTTCATAGGATATGCATAAAGCAATATCCAAATTCGTGTTAAGTAATTTTAACACATGTATATACAAATCGCAATCGGTTTTTAAAGCACGTCATAGTTTAAGGACGTGCTTTAATTATTTACCAGCAACTTTATTGACACCCACTCAATGGCGTAGTATATTTAAGGAAAAGACACCCAATGACGTAGTAGAACTGGAGGGGTGATTATGGATAATAAGAAGGCAAAAAGAATAGCGATAATAATAGTTGTGCTTTTGCTATTTGTGATAATTCCTTTCTTTGGTCAGTATCATCTTTATTTGACCAGAAAGCATTTACAGGAGCAGAAAACAGAATCTATGAAGGAGAACGAAGATGATGGAGGTATTACAGAACAGATATCGGATGGAAAGACTGCAAGCATACGATCAGAGATTTCGGATAAATCTGGTAAAAAAAGTAATGCTTCTGAATCTTTTAATCAATCAGGTGACTCGGTAGAGACGGCATCGAATCCAACAGACGCTTTGGCTAGTGTACAAGCATCATCGAATGATGTTAATGGAAGTAGTAATTCAAGTGCAAACGCTAGCCCGTCAGAAGCGAATTTGCCAGCTTCACACGTGCATAGTTGGATTCCGATTACGGAGGTAGTTCATCATGATGCCACCGGACACTATGAAAACAAGGAAGTCTCTGCGGCTTACGACGAAACAGTATATGATTGGGTGGAAAAAGGTGTTAGATGTCGTGATTGCGGAAGAATCTTTGCATCAGATGAAGAATGGATGAATTTTGTAAAGGAGCAAACTTTACAAGGAGACTATGCGCATGGATCGTATGAGGTTTATTACGAGCAAGTTCCTAGAGTCGTTCACCATGATGCGGTAACTTCTCAAGTCTGGGTTCAGGATAGCGCAGCTTATGATGAAACCATTACCACCGGATATAAGTGTGAGTGTGGTGCTAAGAAATAGAGTGTGAAAAAGAATCCTCATTGTAGGATTCTTTTTTTATGCCGCTATTTTCCAAATACCTTTTTCGAATTCATAGTATAGGCGAATCGTTTTATCATGTCCGAAAACAGTAATCTTGCATTCAAATATCATAGTTTTATTACATACAAATATTCCATCGGGAGTAGTATATGCTCCATCTCTAGATATATTGCGATATTGTTTGATGGTATAAGCTTGGTAGATACCATCTTCATCAGTGACTCTTACGCGCATAGGTATAACATCCCCATCTTTTGTATGTTGGCATATGACATCTACATTTGCTGGTTGCATTTTACCCATGACCGGAATCTCCCTTCAAAATTTATAGTACACATATTATAGAACGGATGTTCGAATGTGTAAAGAGTTTATATTTGACAAAATGTGGTAAAATATTATAATAATATTAAAATAATATTAGCTTGATTCTCTAGGAGGTGGCGATGGGATTCGATTTATTATCAGCATTTAATGCTAAAGATTTAAAAAAATTTTCATCTACGTTATCAGATATTGTGAGTTTAAGCATTGGGAAAAATGCAAAAACTGGGGAAAGATTTGCGAAAGTTGTATTAGATAATGGAACAACACTTATAAAATCTATTACAGCGTCGGGGGTTGAAAAAGAGGTTAAATATGTAATTCCCGCATTCACATCTGCAATGGAACGAAATAAAATAATTAAAGATTTATCAAAAAATCAAGGACTAACACAGGATATGATTGCTAGTATGTTGGATATTTCGCAGTCTACGGTGTCAAATGTTCTCAGAAAAAAATAATGCAACCTTGAAGTAAAGAAGGAGTAGCCTAATGAGGCAAGGTGTAGGAACAAAAGAACCGTTCGACGAAGAACGTGGTATTTTTATGACCTACCATAGATTTTATAATAGAGTCGAGATGAAGGAAACTTCATTTTGGCTCTTTTTATTATGGAGACTCGTATTTGTTATAAAAATCGCTAGTTTGAATGGAAAAGAAAATATCCAAAACATGATGAATACAAGCGATATTTTATTTGTTTCAAACAACAAAAAAAGAATTAGTGCTTGGAGATTAACTACTGGGCTCCAATTGCCGATCGTGTCATCCAATACTAATTCTAATTTAAGTATAGCACCTGAGACAGAAAAATCAACCACCACATCTTGATACTCCATTGATGTTGATACTACCGGTAGAGAACTGCCTGAAGGACAGAAAGAGTTTTTTAAAGACTTTAAAATACGTGATGCTGCTTGTATCGAGGGACTGTTTCAAGGTTTGTGTAAATAGGAAATAACTGACGTTAGATATGTTATTAACAGCAGGAAGAGGCACTACGCTTCTTCCTGTTTGCATTCTAAAGACTTCATTTTCTATTGTCAATAATAAGTTATAATCTATCCAGATATAATTCGATATAATCGCCATCTTGCCTGTGGAAAATAGGCTAAATTTCTGTGTAAAAATAGTAGTCACCTAGGGTAGTGGATAGTATAAGATAAGAAAGTAGAAGCAATTAAAGATAATAATAGCCAAGTATTAGTATGGTAAATGCATTTAATACTTGGCTATTTTATTTGTTTTTATTTTGTATTTGTTAAGAAATCAGTGATATCATTCTGATATTTTTCAAGATCCCAGAATGCAAGGACAAGAGCAGCAGTTCCGTAAATGATTATAGGAAGACCAACTGACACAAAAATCATTGCATTAATTGCACTGTCAGGCTGAACTGCCAGAGAACTATCATACTTGCCCCAAGCAAGCATCCAGCCAAGGATTGCAGAACCGAAACCTGTACCTAACTTCATACCAATACTGTTAACACTTGTTGCTATACCTTCAGTTCTAATACCATGTTTCCATTGTGTGTAATCTACAATATCTCCAGCCATAGTATACATAGCACTCATAAGAGGTGCAGAACCAGTAGATTTAATGAGAGAAAGAATGATGTAAAAGGCCAGATTCGTAGGATTAATTAATATAAGTGCCGATGCAATCGCTGCAATAATCATACCTACTAACATTGTGTTTCTTTTACCAAAACGCTTGAATAATGCTGGGCAAAATGGTGAGAACAGCATTATAGGTAAGATACCAGAAAGAGAGAGCAATCCCATTAAATCTGCATTGCCAAATACATCTCTTGCATAATAAACCATAATGCCTGAAGTACCATTAGCAATATAGAATGCAAAGAAGATATATACTGAAATATAGAAATATCTTGAAGACAATAAAAGTTTAACGGCCTGACCGATGGAAACAGAAGCTACTTTATTTGATTCCGAATCAAGAATGTCGGTTTTTTCTTTTATTACAAGAACGGTAAGTAATATAGCAATTTCGGCAATGATTGCATAGATAATAACAAGTGTTGTCCAGGCTTTCTGAGAACCTTCTCCGCCGAGAGATGCCAAAATCATTGTAGTAATAGTTGAAACTACAATAGTTACAATAAGTGAGAATACACTACGAATAACACTGACAATGCTACGATCTTGTGATGTTAATGAGAATCTTGGAAGCATTGCATGGTATGAAAGGTTAACAGCTGTATAACATACAACGGACATAAGGAAGTATGTTATAAAAGAGTATAACTTTTGACCATTACCTGATAGTGATGTAGGAACTCTAAATACTAGGAAAATCGAAATCATAAGAGGAAGACTCATTATTAATAGCCAAGGTCTTGCTTTTCCTAGTTTTGATTTTGTTTTATCTATAATGACGCCCATGATAATGTCGCTTACTCCATCAAATAGTCGACATATAAGCATCATGGTGCCTATGAAGGCTGCGCTTATACCTGCGCTGTCAGTATAATAGAGCATAAGGAAGCTTGAAGGTAATATCCAGACAAGATTAACGCCCATATCTCCAATACCGTAGCAAATTCGTTCTAACCAACTGGTTTGTAGTTTTCTGTTCTCATTCATTATGGAATCCCCCTTAATTAATTTCTTTACTATATTTCTTTCCATCAGCAGTGATAGCAGTGATGGTTATTGGTACATTGTTTAGTCTCTTTATAACGGCTAGTGATCTACCATAATATGTTTCAACCTCATTTCCTGTATAGCTAAGTTCAGGATTTGGTTTAGCACTTCCAAGACCGATTAATTCTCCGCCTTCAACGGTAATGGTAAGCTTAGTATCTGCATTGGACTCTACAATTCCGTTTGAGTCAGTAACATTGATATTTACATACACTAATAAGCTATTATCATGATGATCTTCCGCAGAAATTTGGATTACGTTATTCTTATCTGCGGATATCAAAGTGGACTTGTTTATTTCCTTGCCATTTGAGTCAAGAGCAATAGCGGTCAATTGTCCAGGTTTGTATGGAAGCTTAAAAGTAGCCTTCATTTTCTTTGTGGTTTTTGTTGCAATATGCTCGTTATTAAGATATAAAGCAATCTTGTTAGCAGAAGAATAAACTTCAACGATAGCCTTATTTCCGTCACACGAATTCCAACTCCAACTGTCAAATGCATTGGTACCTCGCCATGCAGCTTTAGTAACTCTGATTCCTGGATGATTAACAGGTTGAACACCTATGTAAGGTGTAGTCATTTTGCCCCATACAGTTGCAGCATATGCTGCTTGCGCATCTGGTGTACCGATTATGTCTATGCATCCAGCACAAGATAAAAGCCAGGGGTATTTGATATTAGTCATCGATATGCCTTCATAGTTCCAACTACCGATAGCGGCTTCACCAAGATAATCCCATGCAGTCCACATGAAATCACCTATTAAATAAGGGAGACGTTTTGTTTTTTCCCAATTATCATAGATATCCTGAGGATATGTTTCAGAACCTACAATTATTCTGCCGGGGTGTTTGACTGACTCTTTTTCATATCTACCGTTTGCATAATTATATCCGCAGATATCTAAAAGATCCAAAATTGGCGAAGCGGCAAGGTCAGCTTTCTTGGAATTCCCGACCTTGTTAATACCCTTTCCAAGGACAGTCATCATTGTGTTAAAAATAAGGCTACCTGATTTATTTTCTTTTTCTTTTTGAGGAGATTTCGGCGCTTTATTGGAGTTGTTTGATGCTAGTCCACCTGCATCGTAAAGACCTTTGCCCATACTTGATAACATAAGCACCATGAAGTTGATGCCTGCAGTTACTGGCCTGGAAGGGTCTAGTTCGTGTATGAGATTAATCATATTTGATGCAACATCAAGTCCCTTTTGCTGTGAGGGTTCACCAACTTCATTTCCGATAGAGTACAAAACAACGCTGGGATGGTTTATTCCATGCATGACCATTGTGGTTATATCGTTTAGATAATTTTCCATGAAATAAGTTCCGTAATCATACTTATTTTTATTGGCGAACCACATGTCGAAAGCTTCATCCATAACATACATTCCTAGCTCATCACATACATCAAGGAGATTCTTTGAAGCAGGATTATGAGAGATACGAACGGCATTATAACCATATTCTTTTAATAATTTTATCTTTCTGTACTCTGCATCGTAGTAGCTACAGCCACCTAAAATTCCATTATCATGGTGAATACATCCTCCCCTTAGTAAGGTGCTTTTGCCGTTAACAAAGAAACCTTCCTCTGACCAGGAAAGTGAACGAATACCGAAGCGAGTTTCATCCTCATCCAAAACACCTTCTGAATTAATAAGTTGAACTTTACAACGATAGAGCACAGGGGTTTCATCTGACCAAAGTTCTGCGGTAGGAAGTTCAATAGTGGCATTTTGACCATGAGCCGTTGCTAAAAGTGTTTCACCATCGTAAACAGATATCGTGATGTCTTCGCCTTCACAAAGAGGTTCTGACAATTTAGTACAGACATTGATAGTAGGCAATTCAATTTCTTTAGTGGATATAGTTATTCCATCAGAAAGTATGTATTTATCATTAGCTGATAGGAAGAAAACATCTCTATAAATACCACCACCGGAATACCATCTTGAATTCGGGAGCTTAGAATTATCTGCTATTACTTCAAGAGTGTTAATTTCAGAAAATGAAATGGCGGAATCGAGATTTATCTCAAATGGGGTATAGCCATAGTGATGTGAACCGATTGTTTTGCCATTTAAGAGCACGGTGGAATTTTGATATACACCATCGAACAAAACACTGAAATGTGTCCCTTGAGTTCTAGAAACACTAAATTTTTTTTGGTAATGATACACATCACCTGTAAAATAGCCAATAGCATCCTTTCCTGCACTCATAGGAGACCTTTCACCAACAAGCATAGCATCATGTGGTAAAGTCACTTCTTTTGGGGTTGTGTTGGTCTCTGTGTAAAACAACCAATCAGTATTCCATAATTCCTTCTTCATATGTCCTCCGTATTATTTCCATACATTTATCTTGATACAACCTTATATATTAAAATGATTGTATATATTGATTTTATAAAGTAAAATCAAGGTAAACAATGAGAAAAACGTATCTATACCACACAAACTGTATCATTTCCACATATATAGGGAGGAAATATGTTCGATCTGCTAATGAGTTATTTTGAAATGAATAATATAATTGACATTAATGAGAAATACACAGAAGAATATGATAATAATCCATATATTTACATTAGCAACTCATTAGAAACGGGATATCAGAGGCTGTCCAGTGATTTGTTGATGATATACGTTCAAAATATGATAAATGAACAAATAAATATTCTTGTTACGGAAGAAGAATCCACTTGCGTAAGAATGAATTACAGTGTGTTCGAAAATATCGGAAAACACAGACATAATTATGTGGAAATGATTTATGTAATAGAAGGTGAGTTAGATTTTATTATTGAAGACAAGTACCATAGATACGGAAAAGGCAATTTTTGTATTATTAACCAGAATGTAGCTCACAAAGAAATTGTATCTGGAGAATATGAGGCATTGTATTTTAGTTTGTCGTCGAACTATATCAAAAGCTTGACTGGAAAAAAAAGCAAAAATAAAGAAAACGATTTATTAGTGGACTTCATATACAGGAATCTTGTATATACAACAGATATAGATTTCTTGGAGCTTTTTCCAGTAAAAGAAGAGGCTAATGAAATATTACATAAATTAAGCAAAGGATTAATGGTTGAATTGCTTGAAAAAAATGACGGATACAAAGATTTTGTTCATGGCTATATAAAGAGAATTATTGGCAGATTACAGGATTACTCTTTGTATAACTGCAGTAATATTCATTACGCATCTAGTCAATCATCTGATTTGTTTGAGAGAACATTGGCATATCTTCAAAACCATAGGTATAAGGTGGATAGGAATGAACTTGCGGAGGCACTTCATTATAATGGGAATTATATAAGTGAGGTCTTTCTGACACATACGGGAGTAACATTAGCAACATATGTGCGTAATCTATGTTTGCAGGAGGCTACCAAATTACTTCTTAACACTAACATGAGTATTTCTCAAATCGTTTCGCAGCTTCATTATGAAAATAGAACAACATTTTACAAATTGTTTAAAGATAAGTATGGTATGACACCTATGGATTATAGGATGAACCAAGATGGAGGCTTGCGACAGGATTTGTTATGCGATTCATAGGCTCAGTTTCCAAGGTTACTGTACATTAGGATATGAGATAAAGCTGAAACTGGCCATTCTTGGGTCTTTCAAACAATAAGTATTGATTGAAGATATAATTAACACGATATTTTTGTACTAGCGTGATTTTAAAAACAGATTCAGGGAGATGACTTGGATCTGTTTTTAATTTACGTTTAATTTATGTATTTAGTACCTTTTGGCAGATGCGTTTGTTTCGCAAAAATAAATATAGTTAAAAAATGCGAAACAACATATAATAAGACTAAGGTGGTGATACATATGAAATTGATTGATCGCGAGGCATACTTACATAGATTGCTAGATGTCAAAAATGTACCAGATATAAAGGTGATAAAAGGAACTGACCAAATGCACTTCTAAGTGCTGCCTTCTGGTTGCTTTCGTTTTTTCGTGACATAAAAAATCCTCCTAACTGAGTAATTTTGTCTTACGTCAGTTAAGAGGTTTACACAAACTTTGGGATAGTCTCTGTATCGAACGAAAAATATAGCAATAATATTCAGTCTTCTTTTGCTTATAAAAACTATCGATTCAAAAAAGAGGCCTCTACCTTTTAGGTAGGGGCCTCAATCATCTGTTCCCAAGTCCCCCATACCATTAAGGCACAGGAACTCAGGTCTCTTCTTGCTTCTAAATTATATCATGCTAATTTACGTAAATTCAACTATTTCCTTATCCATAATTTGGCCCTAAGTGGCCCTAAATGGTCCTTAATGGCCCCTAATGGTCCTTTTTTTAAAAATCGCGGTCTGTTACAGTAGAATCAGAATAGTTGGAACGAGGAACTTGGTAAGAAATACCAGGTTCCTTTTTTGTTACAGAAAATGAAGCGCTT
>JAILMB010000005.1 GCA_024692825.1 Lachnospiraceae bacterium
CCGTTTTAATCTTACGATTACGAACGGTCTTTTTCATATTTTTCTTTTGTTCTTTTTTATAATCAACTTTTGCCTGACTCATATTTATAACCTCGCAATATTTAATGAACCCTTAAAGTTCAATATTTAGTGAACCTTCAGCTAACAAAAACTACTGAACCCACGGCTCACAACAGAACCTATTATAGTGTATTTTCGTCTGAATTTCTACACCAAAAACTAGTTTTTCCCCGTCAAATCATTAATGACTTCTGACGCCATAATTAGGCCTGCCACACTTGGAGAAAATGCGGTGCTTCCAGGGGTAGCCTTTTTTCTAGGGCCCGCTGCACTCGCTACTGTTGCACTCTCCGCCTCACCCAAGTTTAAAGGCTTCAACGCCTCTTCCTTCGAATAAACCACCTTGCACTTTTTCACGCCTCGCTTTTTTAATTCTCTTCGCATTACCTTAGCGAGCGGGCAAACGGAAGTCTCATAGATATCCGCCACTTCAAACATAGACGGATGAATTTTGTTCCCTGCGCCCATGGCAGAAATGACTGGAATTCCAAGCTCATCACAACGGACAATAATATCGATTTTTCCTGTTACCGTATCAATAGCATCGATGACATAGTCATACATGGAAAAATCAAATTCATCTCTAGTTTCTGGTAAATAAAAGCTTTTATGCTTTACCACTTCGCAATCCGGATTGATGGATAAAATACGCTCTTCCATCACATCAACTTTATCCCGACCAATGGTATCTTTCGTGGCGATAATTTGTCGGTTTAAATTGGAGACTGCCACCTGATCATTATCCACGATATCGATATGGCCAATGCCACTACGAATTAAGGCCTCGACACAAAAACCGCCGACGCCTCCAACTCCAAAGATCAAAACACGAGAATTTTTTAATTTCTCTATAGCCTCATGTCCATATAACAATTCTGTTCTAGAAAATTGTTCATCCATTATTCTCATCCATCCTTAAATAGATTCAAAGAAATATTTCAAATATTATTCTCTTCCATCCTTAAAAAAGATTCAAAGAATAATTCATCCATCCTTAAAATAGATATAAAGAAATTATTCTCTTCCATCCCAACAATAGGTACAAAGATTTTCTTTGTCGATACCAACTGCTTCTAACATGTCATCCAAGCGGTTGTAACGAAGGGAGGTAAATCCCATTTGCTTATTGATCTCATCAAGCATCTTGTGGTATCTGTCGCTATCAGGATTTGCATAGTCTGTTAGAATATCACGAGCTACCTCTTCTCCTTCTTCTTTTGCGATAACGCGACGAGCGATAAGCTCCATCTCCGACGTAGAACGGGAGAAGTTAAGATACTTACATCCGAATAAAAGTGGAGGACAGGCAGGACGAACATGCACTTCCTTTGCACCACTGTGATATAAAAATTCTGTGGTTTCGCGAAGCTGGGTTCCACGTACGATAGAGTCATCGATTAAAAGAAGTCTCTTATGATCGATTAATTCGTGTACCGGAATTAACTTCATCTTTGCGATCAAATCTCTTTTTGTCTGCATAGTAGGCATAAAAGAACGAGGCCAGGTTGGAGTATATTTAATAAATGGACGAGAGAATGGAACTCCCGATTCATTGGCATATCCAACAGCATGAGCGGTTCCAGAATCCGGTACACCTGCTACTGCATCGATTTCATTTTTGGTCATGCCATCTCGTTTTGCAAGTAGTGATCCACATCTCGTACGCATGCCTTCAACAGAAACACCCTCATAAGAAGAAGCTGGATAACCATAATATACCCAAAGGAAGGTACAAATCTTCATCTTCTTTCCAGGCTGAGCTAAGGTTGTAACCCCTTCTGGTGTCATAACACAAATTTCCCCTGGTCCAAGTTCTTTGTAGTCTTCATATCCTAGATTTAAATAGGCAAAGGCTTCAAAACTTGCGCAGTATCCTTCCTCTTTTTTACCAATGGCAAGTGGGGTTCGGCCCATTTTATCACGGGATAGATAAATACCCTTTGGCGTTAAAAGCATTAAGGTCATAGAACCGTCGATTTGTTCCTGAGCATACTGAATACCCTCTACGAGGTTATCTTTTTCATTGATTAAAGATGCCACTAATTCCGTAGCATTAATATCACCACCACTCATCTCTAAAAAGTGATTTCCCGGCCGATTTAGCACATGCTCTACCAAAGCTTTTGTGTTGTTGATTCTACCTACTGTGGTGATGGCATAAGTGCCGTGATGAGAACGAACGATAAGGGGCTGAGGCTCATAATCAGAAATACATCCGATTCCTAGATTTCCTTCCATCTCATTTACGTCGTTTTCAAATTTGGTACGGAACGGACTGTTTTCAATGCTATGAATCGCACGATTAAATCCGTCTTTTCCATACACTGCCATTCCGGCACGTCTTGTTCCTAAGTGTGAGTGATAATCTGTTCCAAAAAACAAATCAAATACACAATCTTCCTTCAATGCTGAAGCAAAAAATCCACCCATGTTTTATAATCCTCTTCTTTCCTTAATAATACATACTTTAACTAAGCAATTTCTCTACGAAAGCTCATCCAGCGTTTTCCCATAAGGAGGCAAAAATTCCTCCATGAAAACCTTTACCTCTGGGAGTTCTTCTTCTAACTTTGTTAGCGCTTTTTCAGTACTAATTTTTGCAGTTTTAAACTCCGTGTTTCCAGACTTTTCTTCTTCGATGGTTTTGATATAGGCTGACATTTTATCAGCCGCCTTTACGAGTCGCCGCATATAAACCTCATTTTCGTCATCACCTGGACGAAAGACTTCTTCATACTCTGGTCTCATATCAGAGGGAAGCTTCATCAAAAGCTTACTTTCTGCCACGGCTTCTACCTTCTTATAAGCATCCCTGATTTCTTCACTATAGTACTTTACCGGAGTTGGCATATCTCCTGTGATGATTTCAGATGCATCGTGATAAAGTCCGATTACAGCTGCTTTATTTGCATCCAAATTTCTTCCAAATCTGGTATTTGCAATCACACAAAGAGCGTGGGCAATCATTGCCACCTCATGAGAATGTTCTGCCAAAGATTCCTCTCTGTCATTTCTCATAAGCGCCCATCGGTTGATATATTTTTGTCTTGAAAGTAATGCAAAAAAATTATGCGTATTTCCCATTTATATCCCCTTTAGATCAATCCAAAATGCTCAAGGGCATTTTTAATTCCATCATTTTCCAGCTCTGTCGTCACGTAGTCAGAAGCCTCTTTTACCACATCAAAGCCATTTCCCATAGCAATGCTTGTTCCTGCTGCTTCTAACATTTCAAGATCGTTGGTAGAGTCTCCAATGGCAAAGGTGTTTTCGATTGGCACATCTAAAAGTTCACAAACCTTTTTGATACCAACTCCCTTATCAAATCCCTTTGGTACCATCTCTACTACTGTTGGAGAATGAATCATAAAGTCAAAATCCTCTTTTACCGCTTCATAGCAGTTTTCCACCTGCTCTGGAGGAGTGGCACAAGACATCTTAGAAATCTCCCAGTCTGCCCAGTGATCTTCGATGGTCCAAAGATCCTCTCCCATCTCTTCGCGGAGCTTATCTCCGTATAAATCTCCTTCCGGAAAATCTTTATAATCCATGTACAAGTGATTGACCCCTTCCAGAATAGGACGAAAATCATAGTCTCTTACGGTTCGTACGGTTTTTTCCGCAAGCTTTGGATCCAGGCGATAATAAAAAATCACATCTCCTTCATACTCCACTCTTGTTCCACAGCCTGAAACGATGCCATCAAAGCCCAATGCAAACAGCTTTGGATTTCTCACAAAGGAGCGACTTCTTCCTGTGTTAATAAAGGCCAAATGGCCATTGTCTCTCAATTTCTTAATAGCTTCTTTGGTACTTTCTGGAATGTAATTGTTAATATCCCATAGGGTTCCATCAATATCAAAGAATACAATTTTTCTATCTTTCATAAACTTCTCTTTCTATTCACTAACCTAGACCATTCTAGCAAAAATATGGCAAAAGAAAAAGAGCCAATTATGAACAAACCACATTGATTCGTCCATAATCGGCTCTCCTTTATATAAGGTTTAAAGTAAAGATTTTACACATGCTTCAACTTCACTCATTTCTGCTGTAGGCTCGAAACGTGCTACAACATTACCATCTCTATCAACTACGAACTTTGTAAAGTTCCATTTGATTTCAGGGTTGTTCTTGTAGTCCTTATCAATCTTCTTAAGCATAACGCCCATTGCAAGAGCCTTTGCTCCCTTACCAAATCCTTCAAAGCCCTTCTGCTCTTTTAAGAACTTGTAAAGTGGAAGTGCAGTCTCACCATTAACGTCAGACTTCTTCATCTGCTCAAACTGAGTATTGTATTTAAGCTGGCAGAACTCATGAATCTCTTCATCAGATCCAGGAGTCTGTCCTGCGAACTGATTACAAGGAACATCGATTACTTCGAATCCCTGATCATGATAGTCCTCGTACATCTTCTCGATTGGTTCATAGTGAGGTGTGAATCCACATCCTGTTGCAGTATTAACAATGAGCATCACCTTGCCCTTGTTATCTGCTAATGAAAACTCAGATCCATCAGCCTTTGGTACACTAAAATCATAAATGCTTGCCATGTTAAGTTCCTCCTTAAAATCTTTCACTTTAAATGTGTTGTGTGTTTGTATGTATATCACTGAAAATATCTTTTACTTATAGCGATATTTCCTTCGTTGTGATTATTATATTGCGCGCAATTTAATTTGTCAACACTTAATTTTGAAATTTACAAAAAAAAAGACAACAAATATTGTAATGATTACCTCACTACCCTCGTTGTCTTTAATTTAGAGCATCTCCTACGATGCGACGTAAATATTCTTTTTTAGAAAAATCCGATCCATCGGAAAAATAAGCATTATAAGCCACCAATGCCGTTCTCACATAGGCTGCATTATCCTCAAAAAGCTTTCGGTTGATATTTAATCCTGCCTCATCTGCATACTGGCAACAAAAAGTCACCGTGGTTCTCGTGTTTCCCTCCCGAAATGGATGAATCTTCCATAGAAGGGCCACGGTATCGCAGAGCTGATTTGTCACCTCTTCATGGCTCATGGCTTTCCAATCATGCTTTGGAATATCAGAAAGTGCCGCTTCAATATCTGTTAGAATCTGATCCGGTTCGGAGTACTCAATAGACATTCCGCCTAACACATCTTCCTCTTTGTAAATCGGAATGGTCCGCACCTGTCCTGCCCACTCAAAGATATCCTGAAAGATAAATTCATGCATCTTCAAAAAATGCCTGCAATCATAAAAGCCCTTCATAGGATGAAGGGCTAAATCTTTTAATCGAAAGACCACATAGTCCGCCTCTGCTTCATTTAAAAAGGACTGGTCTTTAATATGAAATTTGTTTATGAGAACGTTTGTGTTCTTGTACAAATATGGATCACGCATTGAATGGTTCTTTCATTTTATACTTCTTATCTAAAAACATCTTTGCATCTTCCATGGTAACTTCACCACGTTTTTCTTTTTCTATGTATGCCATAAACTCGGCGGTTGGTTCTAATCCGTCTACACGAATCATGCCGATAGCATAATCCCAAGCTTGTGAATTTGTCATTTCATCTGCCTCCCTAAACACTAATATTATAACACGAATTGCGGGTTTTGGGAATTATTTCCCCTTCAAATATGCCTCAATTATTTGGGCTGTAACCTCCGCAGCTCGGGCGGCATGAATCTTTGTCATCGCTTCTTCATAGGCCTTGTCTGCCTTACACTGTTCTACCTGTTTATTGAAGTTTTCCTTCTCTTTTTTTGCCCGTTCTTTCGAGCGCTTTTCCTGCTGAACGTGGTCCGCTCTCACCTTTCTTTGAAAAGTAAGATTTGAAATATCCTTCTTCGAGCCAAAAACCACCGGGCCAGATGAGGCTCTCCCCATCCCCTGCATCGGCGCCACAGACGGCTGTGGATTTACAGAAACCTTCCCTGCCAAGCGATCCAATCCATCGTAGTAGTTCATCAGATACTCATAGGCTTCCTGTAAATCGTAATACTGCCAAGGAGTCTCATGATTTGGATTGGCATCCGGGTGATAGGCCTTTATCTGTTCTTTGTATGCAGTTTTCACCTGTTCACGGCCTGCTTTTTCCGTAAGACCTAGAAAAAACAGCGCTTCCTTTGCTGAAGAAAACCCCATATTCATCCTTTCAAAAACTAATTATTCTGGAAATATTGTAACACATCCCCTATAAAATATAGAGAACCAAAGGCGATGATTCTTTGATTTTTTGCCTCATTTTTTGCCGCCAAAAAAGCATCGTCTATGGAAGAAAAGGCCTTTGCCGAAACGCCCTTGGCTTCTAGAACTCTGGCGAGTTCCTCTCCTTGAAGACTTCTTGACGATTCCACTGTTACAGTATAAAACTTCTCTGCAAGAGGAAGCACTTCTTCCATCATAGTTGCATAGTCTTTATCTGCTAAGACTCCTACCACAAAGAAAAACTTCTCTAAAGGGTATAGGCTTTCTAAACTCTCTCGAAGGGCTCTTACTCCTTGAGGGTTGTGGGCTCCATCCGCTAAGACAAAGGGATCGTTTGAAACCACATCCATTCGCCCCGGCCAACGAGCCTCCATCAGGCCTTTACAAAAAGCGCTTTCCCATTCTTCTCCAAAAAAAGAATTCCCTTTTTCACCATTAAAGCTCTTCTCTTCTCCAACCAAAGAATTCCCTTTTTCACCATTAAAGCTCTTCTCTCCATCTAAAAAAGCTTTTACGGCAGCCACTGCATTCTTTGCATTCTCCTCCTGGTAGCTTCCTAAAAGTCCAAGGGAGACCTTCTCAAATCCAGCCCTTTCAAAAAGCTCCTTTAAATCTACGGATGAGGCCTTTTCATATGAAACACTTTTTCCAACCATTTCCGGGACTCTAGGTTCTTTTCCCTCACAGGTGGATACAATGACATCCTCCGCCTCTTTGTCCATCTTTGCAATGACGACCTTTGTACCTTCTCGTATGATTCCTGCCTTATTAACGGCGATTTCACCCAGGCTATCTCCAAGGATACCCACGTGATCAAATCCAATGTTTGTAATCACAGAAACCTTTGGAACACAAGATAAAGCTCTCGTGGAATCCTTCGCTCCACCTAGTCCTGTTTCAAGGACAACCCCATCTACCTTTTTTTCTTTAAAATATAAAAATGCCATGGCCATGGCTATATCAAACATGGTGGGCTCTAGAGATATTTTTTCTCCTGCCAAAAGCACCTTTTTCCCAAGGCGAATCACATCTTCTTTTGAAATGTATTCTCCATTTATCTGGATTCGCTCCCGAAAGGTAATTAAGTGTGGCGAAGTAAACAATCCTACCTTTAGCCCGCTCACCTTTAATATGGAACTGCAAAAAGCAGCTGTTGATCCTTTGCCATTTGTTCCTGCAATATGAATGATAGAAAGGTCTTTTTCCGGATTTCCTAAATAGGCTAAAAGTTCCTTTGAAACCTCACGACCCGTTGCCTTTCCAAATCGTCTAATGTTTTCTATTTTTGAAACAATCTCTTCGTATGTATACTCTTCCATTTAATCGTCGCCCGACTCATCTTTCCTCAAATAATTTATCCAATATATGATTAATAATTTCCCCTATTATTTTTTCCAGTTCCAGTCTTATTTTCTATATCACGCAAAAAAATACGGTATGAGAACTTCCCATACCGTACTTATCGTCTTTCTAAACTACCATAATGACGCCGCCGTCATTGGCATACATACTAGAAACACCGTTGGTGTCCACAACAATAATCTCTTTGAATTTGGCTCTTGCTTCTACACGTTCCTTTAACATCTCTGCTGTTTCAGGACAATTACAGTGAGAAATAGCAAGTACACGATTCTCAGGATCTGGTGTTACTTCCATCATAAGGTCTGCCATCTTATCAAGGGCTTTTTTCATTCCTCTTGCCTGACCTAACTGCTGAATACTTCCGATATCTGTAGAGCCCATAACAGGTTTGATATTTAGTGTATTTGCAATCATAGACTTCAAATTCGAAAGTCTTCCTGCTTTACGAAGGGTCTCTAAGGTCTCTAATACAAAAAAGGTATGCTGGGTATCGATGTAGGCCTCAGTCTCTTCTACTACTTCTTCAAAGGTCTTTCCTGCCTCTTCTAATTCTGCAATCTTTTTTGCAATCAGGGTCTGACCAATGGATGCTGACTTCGAATCAAAGACGTGGATATTTACATCCTCCTCATCTTCCTCAAACAGATTCTTTGCCAGCACTGCACTATTGTAAGAACCAGAAAGCTGTGATGATAATGTGATGATATAAACATTATCTGCATCCTCCATCTCAGCCATATAAGCCGATGGAGAAGGACAAGCCGACTTTGGTGATCCTTCGTACTCTGCTACCTTTTGTAAAAATTCTGCCTGATT
>JAILMB010000034.1 GCA_024692825.1 Lachnospiraceae bacterium
CCGTCCTTTTGTAACAGAGGATGAGAATATTCGTAGCAAATATCGATGTACTCTGGGAAGAGAAACCGCTATCCAGAAAATGGAGTGGACGAAAGATGGATGGCTTCGAATGGCGGATGGAGAAAAGATGGCAAAGTTATACGTGGAGGAGTCGTCTTTGCCACAGCATCCATTTCAGGCACCTGTCATAAGGGATGATTTTAACGGAGAGAAACTTTTAAATTTTTATTATAGTCCTCGAATTAGTGCCAAAAGATTCTGCGATTTAAAAAGCCGAAAAGGCTGGCTTCGAATCCGTGGTCAAGAGGCTTTGACATCTTTAAATAAAGTCAGTTTATTATGTCGAAAATTAACCTCTATAAACGCATCTTTTACGACGAAAATGGAATTTGAACCGAAACATTTTCAACAAAGTGCAGGAATTGTTATTTATTATGACAATATGAATTACACCTATTTGCGAAAGTATTATAGTGAGTCTCTTGGCGGCAGTGCTCTTTCATTGCAACAGATGGAAAATGGACAGCGGAAGCAGTGGTTAGACGAGCGAGTGTTATTAGAAAGGGAAGATGCCATATATTTAAAAATTGAGATTTGTGGTAGAGATTGCCAGTTTTCATGGAGTATAGATAATAACAGTTGGATGAAGATGGGACCTAGTATAGACACATCATTGTATTCAGATGAATACTGTAAATATGGTGAGTTTACAGGAACTATGGTAGGAGTTTGTTGCCTGGATCGAATGTGTCATAGAGAATATGCAGATTTTGATTATGTGGAGTACAAGGAGTTAGATTAGGAGAAGGCTAATGGAAGAGTTAATGTTTGGCGTGGCTTATTATCCAGAGTATGAGCATGAGTATCGTACAGATATGGATTTTCAAATGATGAAAAAAGCTGGGATGAATGTAATACGTGTGGCAGAATCAACCTGGAGTACATGGGAGAAAATTGAGGGAGAATATGATTTTTCTATTCTTGCAGATACCTTAAATAAAGCAGAAGAATATGGACTCAGGGTAATTGTTGGAACACCTACTTATGCAGTTCCGTCATGGCTTGTGAAAAAAGATCCAGATGTTCTTGCAACTACGAAAAAAGGACATGGATTATATGGTGCTCGTCAGATTATGGATATTGTAAATCCAACGTATCTGGATGCAGCAGAAAAACTGATTCGTAAACTAATGGAAGCAGTACAAGGATATGAGTGTGTCATAGGCTTTCAAATTGATAATGAAACAAAACACTATGATACAGCGGGGCCGCTGGTACAAAGACTCTTTAAAGAGTACTTAACAGAGAAGTTTCAGACAGTGGAGAATCTAAATGATAAATTTGGTTTTGCCTATTGGAGCAACTCTATAGGAAGTTGGGAGGATTTACCGGATGTAAGAGGTACGATTAACGGATCTTTTGCAGCTGAATTTGAAAAGTTCCAGCGACATTTGGCTGCGGAGTTTTTATTGTGGCAAAGAAAAATTATAGATGAATATCGTAGAGAAGATCAGTTTGTAACTCATAATTTAGATTTTTATTGGAATCAGGATGAATTAGCGCCCTTTGGACACTCCTACGGAGTTCAGCCGGGAATCAATCATCTTGAAGCATCGAAGGCTATTACGCTTTTAGGGTGTGATATTTATCATCCCACCCAGGACGATTTGACGGGATCTGAAATCGCCTACGATGGAGATAGTATTCGTTCTTTAAAGAATGAGCAATATATGGTATTAGAAACAGAGGCTCAGGCATTTCGCTATTGGACGCCTTATCCAGGACAGCTTCGCCAACAGGCATTTTCTCATTTGGCCAGTGGCGCTTGTGGAGTAGAGTACTGGCATTGGCATAGTATTCACAATAGTTTTGAAACCTATTGGAAAGGTGTACTTAGTCATGATATGGAGGAAAATGAAGTCTATAGAGAAGCTATAAGTATCGGTCGGGATTTCAAAAAATTATCTCCTTATCTTTCAGGTGCAAAAAAGGAAAATAAGGTAGCCTTAGTAGTTGATAATGTGAGTCAAACCGCGCTTAAGTATTTTCCTATAGGAGATGAAGCATCTCTTCCAGGCGCTGAGGTGTTAAGTTATAACGATGTGGTACGACTTTACTATGATGCCTTATATGAGCAAAATATTGAGTGTGATGTGATAGATGTCATGGCGTTAAAGGATAGAATTGGATCCTATAAAATGATTGTAACTCCAGCGTTATATTGTGCATCAGATGAAACCATATCCCTTTTAAAATCTTTTGTAGCACAGGGAGGAGTCTTAGTTTCTTCCTTTAAATCTTTTTTCACAGACGAGTTTGTTCAGGTACGCTTTAAAAGACAACCCTATGGATTAACCGATGTATTTGGTATGTATTACCAGCAGTTTACAAGACCAGGAAAGACAACACTCCAAGGGAAAAAAGTAGAAGTCTGGCAGGAGTTATTGATTCCTGATACATCCACAGAACGTATCTTTTATGAACACAAATATTGGGGGAAATATGCAGCTATTACTTCTCATAAATATGAGAAGGGATATGGAATATATATTGGTTGTCACTGTGATAAATCCATAGTAAAAGAGGAGTTGAAAAAGGCCTGTGATAAGGCTGGTATTTCTGGTCTTTCACATGAGAATATGGAATTTCCAATTATTCTTCGAAGTTTAGTAAATGATGATAATAAAAAATTGCATTTCCTATTTAACTATAGCCAAGAGGAAAAAACGATTCCTTGCCCCTATGAAAAGGTGACAGAGCTTTTGTCGGGAAAGATTTATAAGAAAAAAGAAGCGCTGTCTTTAAAAGACTGGGATACCTTTATTTTATTAGAAGAATGAAGGGCAAATAAGATTTATTTCATTATTGATAAGTGCTGTTTCAATTTCTTGTTTTGCAAAGTTAGCCATATCAGATTCTTCTGCTATGGTCACACTCACTGTTGCTCCTTTGTCAGGCTTAGTTTTTACAGATCTTTTACAAAAGACTGATTTTGGATTTTACTTAACCTCCCTAGAATAATAATTGTCATCGCGAGGTCAGAAAATTTTAGAAGAGTGAACATTAGGAGGTTCAAGAAATGAAAAACAATTTAGTGAAAAAATTAGCTGTAGGTATGACGGCATTGATGATATGTACAAGTTTTGCTGGATGTGGTGATGCTAGCAGTTCTGCAGCTGATGATAGTGCAACAGGAGAAACTACAGAAGAGACTCAGGAAGTAACAACAGAGGAGACTGATGATCTTTCTGGAAATATTTCTTTGGCAGGAAGTACTTCTATGGAAAAACTTTGTGAAGCCTTAAGCGAAGGATTTATGGCGAAGTATCCTGGAATTAATGTGTCTGTTGAATATACAGGATCAAGTGCAGGAATTGAATCTTTATCAGCAGGAAGTGTAGATATCGGTAATGCTTCTCGTAATTTGAAGGACGAAGAAAAATCAGGAGGAGCTACAGAAAATATCGTGGCAATTGATGGTATTGCTCTTATTACAGATACAGAAAATACAGTAACAAACTTAACAACAGAACAGTTAGTTTCTATCTATACAGGGGAGACTACAAACTGGAGCGAACTTGGCGGATCTGATGAAGCCATCGTTGTAATTGGTCGTGAAGCTGGTTCTGGTACAAGAGGTGCTTTTGAAGAATTACTTGAAATTGAAGATGCTTGTACTTATGCTCAGGAATTAGACTCTACTGGTGCAGTACTTGCAAAGGTTGCATCTACTCCAGGAGCAATCGGATATGTATCTTTGGATGCTATTGATGATACTGTAACAAGCATGTCTTTAAATGATGTTGCTGCAACAGAAGATACTATCAAGGCAGGTGATTATCAGCTTTCTCGTCCATTCGTAATGGCTACTATGGGAGAAGTAACAGAACAAAGTGAACTTGTGCAGACATGGTTTGAGTATCTTAATTCTGAAGAAGGACAGCAAATCGTATCTGGAGTTGGCTTAATTCTTCCAGAATAAGAAAGGAACGTTATGAAAAACAAAGCAAAGAAAAATGTTGTAGAGTTAGTAACAAAGTATTTGTTTACGATTTGTGCGGTGATAGCAATCTTTGCAGTTTGTTCCATAACAGTATACATGATTTTAAAGGGCACCCCGGCATTTCACAGTGTCGGAGTGCTTGACTTGTTGTTTGGAACAACCTGGAAACCAACGGC